>JBFMBA010000438.1:0-3991 GCA_040755475.1 Thermodesulfobacteriota bacterium | reverse complement strand
TAGATGACCGCCCAGGAGAAACCTCCGGATACTGATGAACTCCCGCCGCCTTGCGTAATCCCTGTAGATCCTGTAGTTGCGACCCCCCATACGGGCAAGGAAAGCCGCAATATTGGACGCCCCGGAAGAAACGCCCAGATAGAGGTCGAAGGGATCAAATCGCGCCTCGATAAAGGCGTCAAGAAGCCCGGCGGAAAAAACGCCGCGGAGGGCGCCCCCTTCGACGACGAGGGCCGATGCGGTCGCTTCTGAATTCACATCCCTCCGGGGTGGTCTGCAGGGAGGCCGGTCATGGCCGCACCGGCGGCGCGCCTTTCCGTCGGGTCCCGACGAGGGGTGTGTTGCTCCATGGCGAGGCTGCCCCTGTCGCCGGAACGGCCCTATTCCCGATCCAGCAGGCGGGCGGCCTCCTCCGCCCAGAGGGGATTTCCCAGCAGCGCCCGGCCGATGGCGACCAGGTCGATCCTGCCTTCGCGAACCACGCGATCCGCATAGTCGGCATTCTGGATGTTTCCCACGCCGATGACGGGAACGGAGACCGCCTTTTTGATCCCCTCGGCCAGGGGGACGAAAAAGCCCTGTTCCGTGAATCGATCCCGTCCCGTGCCGACGAGCCCGCCCGACACATCGATGCAGTCGATCCCCGCCTCGGCCAGGATGCCCGCGGCCTGGCGGCCCTCTTCGGCGGTCAGGCCGCCCGGCGTCATGTCGTCGGCGCCCAGCCGGTAGAAAAGCGGGAATTGCTCCCCGACCGCCTGTCGCACGGCGCCGATCACCTCGCGGGCAAAGGTGAGTCGTCCGTTCACATCGCCGCCGTACCGGTCGGTCCGGCGGTTGGTGAGGGGGGAGAGGAACTGGCCCAGCAGGTAGCCGTGCGCCCCGTGCAGCTCGATGACATCGAAGCCCGCCGCTGCCGCCCGCCGGGCGCCTTCGGCATAGGCATTGACGAGCGATTGGATTTCGTCGGTACTCAGGGCACGCGGGGTTTCTCCGGAGACCGGGTCCGTGACGTCGGAGGGGGCCGTCGGCTGCCGGCCGATCACAGCCTGCGTGGTTTTGGATCCGGCGTGGGTGATCTGTATCCCCGATGCCGAGCCTCCCGTCCTGATGGCGCCCGCCAGGCGGGACAGGCCCGGGATGCGGGCGTCATCGTGGATTCCGAGCTGGGCAACCCCGGCCCTTCCGCCCGGGTGGACGTAGGCGTGTTCGAGGATGATCAGGCCGACGCCGGCATTGGCCCTGGCGGCATAATGGCGGATGTGCTTTTCCGCTGTTTCGCCGGTGTCGTCGGCCCAGTGGGTGGCCATCGGCGGCATGACGACTCGGTTCTTCAATTGCAGGCCTTTGATCGTGATGGGGTCAAACAGTCCGGGCATGGCGTTCTCGCTTCCTGGGATGTGATGTGTCCGGGGGCGAGAATATAGGGCGGTACCGCCGGATGTCAAGACTTATCCTGCCTGCCTGTCAGGCCAAACAGAAACGTCTGTTCCAGTCAAAAGGGACGTGTCCCGTTGGGCCAACAGGCCGAGACCCTGTGTCGAGGCGTCGGCCATTCGATTTTTCATGGGGGGATTCAGATTTGCATGATCTTGCCGATGATCTCCTTCATGATCTCCGTGGTGCCGCCGCCGATGCTCAGGATGCGCGAGTCCCGGTAAAGCCGCTCGACGACGTACTCCCGGGCGCAGCCGAAACCGCCGTGGAGCTGGACGGCATCGAACACCACCCGGTCGCAGACCTGGCAGGCGAAGTTTTTTGCCATCGACACCTCCTTGACGGCATCCTTCCCCGCCTCCATCCGGGCGGCGGTCCGGTAGTTGAACTCCCGCGCCACCTCCACGAGCGTCGCCATATCGACCAGCTTGTGGCGCGTCACCTGGAATCCGGACAACGGCCTGCCGAAGGCCTCGCGCTGCTTTGCGTATGTGATCGACGCTTCGAGGGCGAGGGCGGCCACGGCGTGGGCCATGACGGCCAGAAACAGCCGTTCGTCCTGGAAGTTGGCCATGATGCCGTAGAACCCCCGGCCCTCGCCTCCCAGGAGGTTTTCCGCGGGGACCCGGCAGTCGACGAAAGCCAGCTCGGCTGTGTCCGACGCGTTCCACCCCATCTTGCGGATCTTCTTCGCCACGGAAAAACCGGGGGTGGCGCTGTCGATCACCAGCAGGCTGACCCCTTTGTGCCCCGCCTCGCCGGTTCTGACGGCGGTGGTGACCAGGTGCGCCCGGCAACCGCTGGTGATGAAGGTCTTGGCGCCGTTGACGATGTAATGTTCCCCGTCACGCACGGCCCGGGTCCGGATGTTGGCAACGTCGGATCCGGCATCCGGCTCGGTGATCCCGAGCGCGGAGATCTTCTCCCCTCTGAGCACCGGGACGAGAAACCGCCGCTTCTGCTCCTCCGTACCCATGTGGACCACGGGCGGCATGGCGATCCTGTGGCTGCCCAGGCCGGCGACGAGCCCCACCGAACCGCAGCGGATCATCTCCTCGGTGTGAACGATCGACATGAATCGGTCGCAGGGGGTCCCGCCGTAGGCCTCGGGATAACCGATGCCGAGAAATCCCTCTGCGGCGCACCGCCGGTAGAGCTCGACGGGAAAGAGCTCCTCGTCCTCCCAGCGGTCCACGTGGGGCAGAATCTCCCTCTCGACGAATTTCCGGACCGCCGTCCGGAAGATGTGATGCTCCTCGGTGAAATAGGCTTCGTACATGCGACGGCCCGCTAGACCCGTTCCTTGAACTCCTCGCCCAGCAGGCCTTCATGCCGCACGAGCAGGATCACGATGATGATGAGAAACGCCAGGGTATTCTTGAAGGCGATGGAAATGTAGCCCCCGGCGAGGCTTTCGGCGATGCCCAGAATCACGCCGCCCAGGATCGCCCCCGGCAGGCTCTGCAGTCCGCCCAGGATCGCCGCGGCGAAGCCCTTCAGGAAGGGCTCCAGCATGAAAAAGGGGTCCAGCAGCAGGGCCGGGGCCAGAAAGAGCCCCGCCATCACCCCCAGGCCGGCGGCCAGTCCCCAGGAGAGGGACAGGACCCTGCGGGTGGGTATCCCCAGGGTCTGGGCGGCGGGCAGGTTTTCCGACGTGGCCCGCATCGCCAGACCGATCCGGGTTTTCTGCACCAGCAGATAGAGCAGGCCGCTTCCCAGCAGTCCCATGAAGAAGGTCCCCAGCCCCAGTTCGCTGATCACCACCCCGCCGAATCGCCAGAGTTTCGTGTCCGAAAGGGGAAAGGCCAGGGTTTTGGTGTCCGTTCCCCAGAGGTACGAGACGAGACCCTGGAGGATGAGGCCCAGGCCCACCGTAAGGATGATCTGGCCCAGGGGCGTGGCGTTCCTCCGCTGGGCCGGCACCAGGATCGCGAAATAGAAAAGCATCGCCAGCGCGGCGCCGGAAAGGATCGCCAGCGGAAAGGAGATCACCGGCGCCAGGTTGAGTCCCAGCAGGGTGAAGGCGACAAAGGTGCCGGTCGTGGCCAGGTCCCCGTGGGCGAAATTGAGGATCCGGTTGGAGCGGTAGATCAGCGCCAGCCCCATGGCCACCACGGCATAGATGCTCCCCGTGGAGAGCCCTGAAATCACGTACTGCATGAATTGTCGCATGCCAGTCTCCCTTGCATCCGTAATAAATGTGCGCGCTTCCCTAAAACCCCGCCTGAATATCCATTCCTTCCCGCGAAGCCGCGGCCCGTCAGCGGAAGGGCCAGTTGCGGAAGTAGAGTCGAATCTTCAGCCAGCGGCCGGCGATCCCCTGAGGTTCAAAGATCAGGATGATCAGGATCGTGATCCCGAAGACGACGGGAACCAGTTCCTTTATTCCCCCGAACACCTGCGGCACCAGGATGACGAATGCCGCGCCCATGATGGAGCCGCCGATGGAGGCCAATCCCCCGATGATAACCGCCACGAAGACGGTGACCGACTCCATGAACGTGAAGAGGTTCGGCTCCAGAAATCCGATGAGAAGGGAGTAGAGCGCCCCCTGCAG
>JBFMBA010000437.1:0-7380 GCA_040755475.1 Thermodesulfobacteriota bacterium | reverse complement strand
TCAGATGACCCTCAAGAACGGGATCGAAAAATTCCTGAAGCAGGAGGTCCCGGGGGTCCAGGCCGTGGTTTCCGTCTGAAACGACCGGACCGGAGGGGCCGGTCCGGAAGACCATAATAAGACATAGGAGAAAAAAGACATGGCGTATATTATCACCGATGAATGCATCGCCTGCGGATCCTGCCAGGAGGAGTGTCCCGTAGAGGCAATCAACGAGGGAGAGGAAAAATATACCATCGATGCCAAACTCTGCACGGACTGCGGGGCCTGTGCAGAATCCTGTCCGGTCGAGGCGATCACGCCCGGGGAAGAAAAGTAGACCCGCATCGGCAGCATGACGGAATACAGGGGAACGCCGCGCTGGAAAGAGAACGCGGCTTTCCCCTCTATTTTATGTTTTTTGAAAAGGCGTGGCATGGGACGATTCGTCACCTTTGAGGGCTGCGAAGGGTGCGGCAAGACCACCCAGATCGGGCTTGCGTCAAGCTGGCTGAAAGAGCGCGGCATCGCCGTTATCGAAACCGCCGAACCGGGCGGGACGACGCTGGGCGCCATGATCCGCAACCTGCTGCTGAACCGGAGCACCTGCGCCATCGGTGCCGAGGCGGAACTCCTCCTTTTTGCCGCGGCAAGGGCCCAGCACGTCCGGGAAACCATCGGCCCCGCACTGGAGTCGGGGCACTGGGTCCTCTGTGACCGTTTTACCGATGCGACCATCGTCTATCAGGGCTTTGGCCGGGGGATCGACACCGGCTTCATCAGGACCCTGAACACATTTTCCACTTCCTCGCTGGTACCGGAGATGACGCTGCTGTTCGACCTCCCCGTCACGACCGGCCTGGAAAGGGCCGAAAAGCGGGCCTCTGTCGGCCCGCCTGAAAGGGCGGAAGATCGATTTGAGCGGGAAGACCATGCCTTTCACGCGCGAATCAGGGAAGGATACCTGACCCTCGCGGCCGGTGAACCGGGGCGTTTCCGGATCATCGACGGAGCGGCGGACGTGGGATCCGTCCACCGGGAGATATGCCGCCATCTGGCGGAGCTATTCTGATACCCCTACCCACCGCAGGCCCTGCACAAGGGCACCGATGCCCGTTGATGGCCGATTCCCGCCAGGCAGCCTGCGGCAGAGTGCATCTTTCTCTGAGGAAGTCATGAAGTTCGGGGAGATATACGGACACCAGCGGCAGATCTCCGTTCTCAGAACGGTCATCGCCAACGGCCGTGTCGCCCATGCCTATCTCTTCTACGGCATGGAGGGGCTCGGCAAGCGGACCGCGGCCCATGTTTTCGCCCGCGCCCTGAACTGCACCGCCGAAGATCCCCCCTGCGACGACTGCCTATCCTGCCGCAAGGCGGAACATCACAACCACCCCGACATCGTCACGGTGACCGAGGGAGGCCCGATCATCAAAATCGGGACGGTCAAGGAAATCATGGGGCAGATGAAGTTCCGCCCCCGGGAAGGGCGCAAGCGGGTGCTGATCATGCCGGAAGCGGACCGGATGAATCCCGCGGCGGCCAATGCGCTGCTCAAGACCCTCGAAGAGCCTTCGGCGGACAATATCCTCCTGCTGACGACCACCCGTCCCCATGCCCTTCCCATGACAATCCTCTCGCGCTGCCAGTCGCTTCGCTTTTCTCCCCTGCCCAGGGAGGAAGTGGCCCGTTTCCTCCGGGAAAAACGTGCCGTCAACCCGGATGCGGCGGCGATCCTCGCCGCGTCGTCGGGCGGCAGCATCGGCAGGGCGCTGGAGATGAACCGGCAGGACTATATCGCCCTGAGAAACGGGCTCCTGGACCGGCTCGCTTCGGACAACCCCGACGATCCCCTGGCCAGGCTCGCCTTTGCGGCCCGTTTCGGGACCGAGCGGGAGGAGATCCTGGAGAGACTCCTGATCCTCAAGATCTGCTACCGGGACGCCCTGATGTTCCGTGAGACAGGGGAAAAAGGAATTCTGATCTGTCAGGATCGCATCGAAGCGATCCGGACGATCGCGGATCGCCTTTCGGGACGCGACCTTCTGCGCAACATCACGGCAATCGAGGCGGCAGCGGGCGCCATCGAGAAGAATGCCAATAAGACATTGACTTTAGAAGCCATGTTGATTAAGTTCGCATGAGAAACAACACAGATCCGGGGTCTGACTCGTTGAAGAATATTGTCGGCGTCAAATTCAAGAGGGAAGGAAAGACTTACAGTTTCAATGCGGGCACACTCGCCCTGAAGCAGGACGACCTGATCCTCGTCAATACGGAGAACGGCCCGGCCGTCGGCATGGTGGTCAAGGAGCCCCAGCCCCTCCCGGTACAGACACCGGCCGCCGATCTGAAAAATGTGATCCGGATCGCCGCGGACGACGATCTGCGCACCTGCGAGAACAACCGCCAGCTGGAGAGGGAGGCCAAGGCCTTTTGCACCCGCAGGATCGCCGAACGGCAGCTTCCCATGAAGCTGATCGAAGTGGACTGTATGTTCGATCGATCCAAACTGGTCTTCTCCTTTACGGCGGAGAGCCGCGTCGACTTCCGGGAGCTGGTGAAGGACCTTGTTCAGAAGTTCCGGACCCGGATCGAGCTCCGACAGATCGGCGCGCGGCAGGAAGCCCGCATCATCAAGGGGCTCGGTATCTGCGGACGCGAGGTCTGCTGCGCAACGCTCCTGCAGAACCTGGACCGGGTGTCGGTCAAGATGGCCAAGGAGCAGAACATGTCGCTCAACCCCGAGAAGATTTCCGGTCTCTGCGGAAGGCTGATGTGCTGTCTGGGGTATGAATACGAAGGCTATACGGACCTGAAGAAAGACATGCCGAAATGTGGAAAGGTGGTCAACACCCCCGAGGGACGGGGAAAAGTGATCCGCCAGAACGCGCTCCAGGGGGAAATCGTGGTTCTTCTGGAATCGGGAAAAGAGGCGACCATCAAAATGAAGGACATCCTGCGATAATGGAAAAGACCTTTTACATCACGACCCCGATCTACTATGTCAACGCCTCACCCCATATCGGCCATGCCTACACGACGATCGTGGCGGACGTCCTGGCACGCTACCACCGCCTCCGCGGCGCCAGAACCTTCTTTTCCACCGGGACGGACGAACACGGCGACAAGATCGCCGAGGCTGCCAGGAAGGCGGGGGTGACCCCGCAGGCGTACGCCGATCAGATCAGCGCGCAGTTTCGGGCCCTCTGGCCGGAACTGGAGGTCACCAACGATATTTTCATCCGGACAACGGATCCCGGCCACGTGGAGACCGTCCGGCAGATCCTTCGGAAAGTCCACGAAGGGGGAGATATCTATTTTGGCCAGTACGAGGGATTTTACTGCGTCGGCTGCGAACGCTTCTACATGGAAAAAGAGCTGATAGACGGCAGGTGTCCCCAGCACGAAACGGTCCCCGAACACCGCAAGGAGAGCAACTACTTCTTTCGAATGAGCCGCTATCAGGAATGGCTCATCCGGCACATCACGGACAACCCGGATTTCATCCGACCGGAACGCTACCGGAATGAAGCCCTCGCCTTTCTGCGGGATCCGCTGGAAGACCTCTGCATCTCACGGCCCAAGAACCGCCTCGCCTGGGGGATTACCCTGCCCTTCGATGACAATTACGTCACCTATGTCTGGTTTGACGCGCTGATCAATTACGTCTCGGCCATCGGCTATCCGGAGTCGGAGGACTTCCGGCAGTTCTGGCCCGTGGCCGAGCACCTGATCGCAAAGGACATCCTCAAACCCCACGGAATCTACTGGCCGACCATGCTCAAGGCCGCCGGGATCGAGCCTTACCGGCACCTGAGCGTCCACGGCTATTGGAATATCGATCAGAGCAAAATGTCCAAAAGCCTCGGCAACGTCATCCGGCCGCTCGACCTGAAGGACAAATACGGCCTTGATCCCTTCCGCTACTTTCTGCTTCGGGACATGGTCTTCGGCCTCGATTCGAACTTCTCCGAGGAGGCCTTCGTCCAGCGGATCAACTCCGATCTGGCCAACGACCTGGGCAATCTCGTCAGCCGGACGATGGCCATGGCCGTCAAGTATGCGGGGGACCGCGTCCCCGAACCGGCCGGCGACGCGGAGGCGGACCGTGTCCTCAAGGAAACCGCTTCGCGGACCGTGACCGGGGTGGAGAACGGCTTCTCGGAGCTGGCCCTCCACAAGGCCCTGATCGCGATCTGGGATTTCATCAATGTGACGAACAAGTATATCGTCGAGAGTCAGCCCTGGGTGCTGGCGAAGGATCCGGCCAACCTGGGCCGTCTGAAGACGATTCTATACAACCTGCTGGAGGCGCTCCGGATCACGGCCGTCCTGATCACCCCGTTCATGCCGGGGTCGGCGGGAAAGATACTCGATCAGATCGGCGCATCCGGCGCCGGGGACCGCCATTTCCGGAGTCTTCTGGCCTGGGGGGGCCTCAAGACGGGAAACCCGCTCGAGCGGGGCGAACCGCTCTTCCCGCGGGTGGAAATCCGGGCGGAGACCGCCGAACCGGAAGGAATAACCGCAAAAGCTCCGTTGCCCATCAAGCCGGAGATCACGTACGAGGAGTTCGACAAGGTGGATCTGCGCGCGGCAAAGGTGATCGCCGCGGAGCGCGTGCCCAAGTCCAAAAAACTGCTGAAACTGACGGTCGAAATGGACGGGCAGAGGCAGATCGTGGCGGGCATGGGGGAGGTGTACAGCCCCGAGGAGATCGTCGGCAAGCATATCGTGGTCGTGGCCAACCTCAAGCCGGCAAAGCTCATGGGCATCGAATCCCGCGGCATGCTCCTGGCCGCCGATACGTCCGAAGGTCTGACCCTCCTGGGCTTCGACCGCCCGCCGAAAACCGGCGCCGGGATTCACTGACCCCTACTTTTTCATGAATTCGTCGTACATATCCCAGACGGCCAGCAGCATCGACGTGATGATCGGACCCATGACAAACCCGGAAAAACCGAAAACGGCGATCCCGCCGAGCGTCGACAGGAAGATGAGCAGCGGGTGCATCGCCACATCCTTGCCGATCAGGATGGGACGAAGCACGTTGTCGATCATGCTGATCACCAAAAACCCCACACCCAGTATCAGCACCCCCTCCCAGATGTAGCCGCTGATGAGCATGATGACCCCGGCGGGCGCCCAGATGATGGAACAGCCCACCACGGGCACGACGGCCATCAGGATCATCAGAAGCCCCCAGATGAGCGCCCCCTCGATACCGGCGATGAAAAACAGGATCCCTCCCACCACCCCCTGGATGCCGCCGATGATCAGCGTCACTTTGAGCGTGGAACGCATCGTGAGCACAAAACGTTCATAGAGGAGCCGCTCCCGTCCCAATCCGAGAGGGAAGAGCCGAATGGCAGACTGGAGGAACCGGTCCCCGTCGCGGATGAGGAAAAACAGGGTGTAGAGCATGATCGCCAGCTTGATCAGCATGCCGAGGGTATTCTGGGTCAGCGCCTTGAGGTTCACGAAGATATAATTGGCAATGCTCCGCACGATCTCGGCGGCCTTTTCACTCAGGAAAGCCTTGTCGATCTGGATCCTGTCCGCCAGGGGGTTGTCGGTGATCGCGCTGATGATGTGCCGGAAGTTCTGGTCGATGCCTCTCGCACCCGGCTTCAGCGCTTCGTAAAGCTGGAGGGATTCGGTGAAGGCCAGCTTTCCCAGGGATCCCAGCGGCAGCAGGATGATCAGCGCGATGAACAGAAAGATGATCACCGTGCTCAGGTTGGGACGCTGCAGCCGCTGGTTGATCCGCCGGTAGAGGGGCTGGAAGACCCCGGCGATCACGATTGCCCAGAAGATGGGAAAAAAGAAGGGTTGCAGCAGATAGAGAAACAGGAGCGTTACCGCCCCGAGCACAACGAAGAAAAGGACGTTGCCGTTTTTCAAGGGACCCATCGTTCCAGGCCTCCAGTGGGTTAAACGGGGGTCTGCCCCCTCTTCAGGTTGCAGGGGAGGGTTCTCCTCTCCCCCCTGCAGTTACAGCCCGATCTCACTCCCGAGGGAGTCGGGGATCTCGATGCCGGTCGCGTTCAGGCGCGCCTCCTATTTCTTGAAGGACCGGACGTGCCGGACAGACCGGCTTCAGGGCAGCCGCTACCGCCTGACGGGAACGATCTCGATCCAGTAGTCATCCGGATCGTTGATGAAGTAGATCCCCATCTTTTCGTTTTCATAGCAGATACAGCCCATTTTCTGGTGGTGGGCATGGGCCGCTTCGAAGTCGTCCACCACCAGCGCCAGGTGGAACTCGTTATCCCCGAGGTTGTAGGGCTCCTTCCGGTCGTGCAACCAGGTCAGCTCGAGCCGATGGCCCGTATCCCCGTCGCCCAGAAAGACGAGAATGAAGCTGCCGTCGGCGGCCTCCTTTCGACGGACCTCGGTCAGCCCGAGCGCTTCCCGGTAGAAACGGATGCTCCTGTCCAGATCCAGTACGTTGAAATTATTGTGCGAAAATCGAAACTTCATAAACCTGTCCTCCTGATACATGGGGGTCCTGCGGCATGGGGACCCCGGTCTATTCGATGCGCATGAGCGAGAGCCAGCGCTCCCGTTCCGTCCCGTGGGGAAGGCCCCTTTTCGCCAGGAGCGCGACGATCCCCGGTTCGTTGAAGCGGAAGTAGGGGTTGATCCTTTTTTCCTGGGCCAGCGTGGAAAACACGTGATCGGGATTGTAGCCGGCCAGGAAACGGTCGATTTCGGGGTTCTCCGGTTCGAGATGCCGGGCAAAGGCCATCGAATCGCGGACATAATCGTGGCCGGCATAGACGATCGTTTCGTCAGGGAACGTCATGAGCTCTCGGATCGACCGGTAGAACCCCTCCAGGTCACCGGAAAAGCAGTTTCCTATCGTCCCGTTGAAAAGCGTGTCCCCGGCGATCAGGGCCCCGCCGGTGTAGAAGACGCGGGAGTCGTCCGTATGGCCGGATGTGCCGATCACCCGGATCTTCGATCCGTCGAGCGGGATCTCCCTGTCAGGGGAGAGCTCCGCGACCGGGAGGAAGCGGACGCCGGGCATCCGGAGCAGGTATTCGTTTCCGCAGGTATGATCCCGGTGATCGTGGGTATTGGCCACATATAAGAGCGACAGGCGGTTTTTCTCAAGAAACGCGCGGATATCATCCCCCGCTCCACCGTCCACGGCCATCGCCGAGGACGGCCCGTAGACCAGATAGCCGAGGTTGTCGGCGCCATAGCGGAACTGCCTGACCTGCAGCATGACTGCCCCCTGTCCGTTATCGTGGTTGTCATGATCTTACAACAGGGGGCAGGGGTGGATCAAATGCAAAATGTGAATCCCCCGGAGATCCGTCCTGTTGAACCCATCCCACCCGACAGGGTGGATGGCGCACCCTCGCAGCCGCCCACCGGACAGGGTTTCCC
>JBFMBA010000436.1:10392-12214 GCA_040755475.1 Thermodesulfobacteriota bacterium | reverse complement strand
CGAAAAAACAGGCCGCGGCGGCGGCGGCACACTCGCCGTCGCCGCTGATGCCGAAGAGTTCCGGGTTGACCTGCTCCAGGCGGGGAAACGTACCGGGCGCCGGCAGGTGGTGATCGATGATGATCACCCGGGAATCCCCCCGGATGTGGCGGCAGATCGAATCGGCCGCCTGGCCGCCCAGATCGGCGTAGAGAATCAGCCGCCGCCCGGGCCGATGGATGGCCGGCAGGAAGGCCCGGTGAACCCGCTCGATGGGGATGTGTTCCACCGAGAATCCGGCGCGCACCAGGGCTGTCCCGAGAATGGCGCCCGACGTGATTCCGTCGGTGTCGTTATGGTGGACCAGGGTGACATCCCCGGGGGATGTCCCGTTCAGCGAAGCGGCCGCGCTCCGGGCGGCCGCGAGGAATCTTTCGATCCGCATCGGATCCATGGTCACAGCCCCGCTATCGATGCGGCCTCCCTCACAGGAAGCGCCGGGTCTTCAGGTGATGCGCCGGCGGACCGCCGCCGAGACGAACTCGCTGACGAGCACTACGGCGAAAATGGCGATCAGGATCACGGAGACCTCCTGCCATCTGAACTGATTGATGGCCGCGTACAGGACGATTCCGATGCCGCCCGCGCCCACGAATCCCAGGACGGAGGACTCCCGGATGTTGATGTCCCAGCGGTACACGGTGGTGCCGTATATGACGGGCAGCACCTGGGGAAGAATGCCGATCCAGAGCACCTGCAGACGCGAAGCGCCGGTGGATTCGATGGCCTCCACCACACCCGTATCGATCTCCTCGATGGCTTCGGCCACCAGCTTTCCCAGGAATCCGACAGACCGGAAGGTGATGGCCCAGATGCCCGCCAGGGGGCCGGGGCCGAAGACGGCCACGAACAGCAGTCCCCACACGACCGTGTTGACGGAGCGGGATGTCACCAGGATGAAACGGCCGATAAACCAGGTGAAGGCGTTGAAGGTGGTGTTTCGCGCCGCCAGAAAGGCCACCGGAAAGGCAACCAGAACGGTGACCACGGTTCCCAGTGTGGCGATGTGGATCGTCTCGATCAGCGGTGTCCATAATTTGCTCACATAGCCCACTTCCGGCGGCCACATCCGGGTGGCCATGTCCATCGCCTGCACGTGCGCGTCGAGAAGGAAGAACCAGGTGATATCCATGGCGCTGACCGACCAGACGGCGACGGCCACGACGCCCAGGTACCAGGCGTAGCGAAGCAGGGTCTGGCGCGGGCTGAAGCGGCGCCAGATCTCGGGATGTTTGGCGGCGTGTTGGTTTGGCGTCATCGCAGCTGATTTCTCACCCAGTTGGAGAAGAACTCACCGACAAAGACCAGGGATATGATGGTGAGTAAAATGGCCAGACTGAAATCGTAATCGTAGCGGCTGAAGGAAGCGGCCAGGACCTGCCCGATGCCGCCGGCGCCGACGATCCCCACGACGGTGGAGTGGCGGATATTGGCGTCCAGCCGATAGATGGACACCCCCAGGAACCGCGGGAGGGCCTGCGGCGAGATGCAGTAGACGAGCAGTTGAGAGAAGCTGGCCCCGGTGGCGCGAATGGCTTCCAGCTGCCCCGGCGGCATGTTTTCGATGTCTTCGGCCAGCATCTTGGAAATGAAGCTGACGCTGGAAACCAGCAGCGTAAGAACGCCCGCCAGGGGGCCGAAGCCGAAAATCTTGACGAAAAAAATCGCCACGATGATTTCATGAAAGGTTCGGGAAAGGATGATGAAGCCCCGCGCAGCCAGATAGACGGGCTTCGGGACCAGGTTCACGGCGCCGCAGATCCCCACGGGCACCGCCAGGATC
>JBFMBA010000436.1:0-10382 GCA_040755475.1 Thermodesulfobacteriota bacterium | reverse complement strand
GCACGCTTTCCAGCGTCCCCCGGAACAGGAGGCTCCAGCGGCTGAAGTCGGGCGGCACCATCCGGACGATCATGTCGAAGGCCCGCGGGACACCTTCGACCACCCGCCCCCAGTCGATCTCCAGGGTTCCCATGGACCACAGCAGGTAGACCAGCGCCCCGGCGGCGAGCCCATGCCGCACCAGCGGATTCTCGATGGTCCGGATGCGCTGCCATTGGGGCGCGTTACCGCGGTCGGCGGACAATGGCGGTGTCGTCATGCAAGCGATTCCCTGAGCATGCTCTCTTCGCTTTCGGAATGCGGTTTGTCCGGTTTGCCGCTTTCGGGCGGGATCTTGCGGATCGTCGAACTCCAGTCCTCCTCCCCGTAAATGGCGGTCAGCACCTGGGCGCTGAGCTGGTCGGGGGGACCGTCGAACACGACCTCGCCGCCGCGCAGGCCGATCATGCGGTCGGAGAAAGACTGGGCCAGCCCCACGTCGTGGAGATTCACCAGCGCCGGCGTGCCGCGCTCGTGGGCCAGTTCCACCAGGATCCGCATGATCTGTCTGGATGTCTTCGGGTCGAGACTGGCGGTGGGTTCATCCACCAGAAGCAGATCGGGCCGCTGCATCAGTGCGCGGGAGATGCCCACCCGCTGGCGCTCGCCGCCGGAGAGGGCATCGGCGCGGGTGTTCTGATAGCCCGAAAGCCCGACCCGTTCCAGCAGCGCGAAGGCTGCAGCCACATCCTCGGCAGGGAATTTCCGGCTGTAGGTCCTCCAGAACCCCACGTAACCCAGCCGGCCGGCCAGGAGATTCTCCATCACCGTCAGGCGCTCGACCAGGTTGTACTCCTGAAAGATCATCCCCATCCGCCGGCGCGCCCTGCGCAGGTCCCGCCGGCCGAGGGCCAGCACATCCAGGTCGCCGAGCATGATCTTGCCCGATGTCGGTTCGACCAGCCGGTTGATGCACCGGATGAGCGTGCTCTTGCCGGCGCCGGAGGGGCCGATGATGGCGATCACCTTGGGCTCTTCGACCGTGAAGCTGATGCTCTTGAGCGCGACGGTGCCGGTAGGGTAGATCTTGGACAGACCGGATATCTTCAGCATATGCCTGGTTCCCCGTGATGGCCGCTGCCTTCCTCCCCGGAAGGCAGGACGGCAGATCCCCGGCTGCAAAAGCGGTTCTCCTGCAGCTGCGTTCCGACGCACCGCAGAGGTTACTTGATCTTTTTCAGCGCGTCGAGCGTATAGGCTTCCTTGTTGTCCTTCTGGATGGTGCGGATGATATCCCAATGCTTCCCATAGTCGACGGGTATGAAGGCTTCGGCCTGTTTTCCGAAATCCTTGGCGAGTCCCGTCCCCTTCCACTCGAAGGTCAGGAAGGCGTCGCGCACCTTCTTCTGGAGGTCGGGGTGCAGATTGTAGATATACCCGTAAGCGGTCCCGGGAAACTGCTCCGATTCCCAGACGATGCGCACCGTAGAGCGGTCGAACATCTTGCGCTCGATCATGCGCTCCATGACGGTGGAGGCGATCGGCGCGGCATCGTAATCCCTGTTGACGACCCCCATGATCGAATTGTCGTGCTTGCCCGAGTAGACCACCTTGTAATCCACGTCGGGGGTGATGCCTTCCTTCTTGAAAAGCGCCCGCGGCGCCTGGTCGCCCGAGTTGGAGGCCGGCGTCACATGGGCCACCTTGCGCCCCTTCAAATCCCTGACTGTCTTGATGTTGGAGTCCTTGTGGGTGATCAGCCACAGGCGGTATCCCCGGAAGGTGCCGTTCTTGTTGCCCATCATGGCCACGGGATGGAAACCGCCGAGGTTGACGCCGTATACCGTGGCCCCGGCGGCAAACCCGGATATGTGGAGCCGGCCGGAGCGCATGGCCTCTACCTGCGCCGCATAGGACTCGGGCCCGTACCACCTCACCTGCCTGCCGGTCTTCTTGGCCATGTGATCCATGAGCTCCTTGAACACATTCTCGTACACGGAGGGGTCCTCAACCGCCGTGTAGGAAAAGATGAGCGTGCCCGGATTGAGCCATTTGCCCGAATCCTTGGGGATGTCGGCCATAAGGTCGCCATCGTCATCGCAGTACCGGCTGTCCAGATCACCCCGGTTCTTGCAGGGCTCAGCCGCCCCGGCCGCCACGGCTGCCGCTGAAAAACAGAACAGCGCCACAAGGGCCGCAACACCGGCCCGACAGCCTCTGTGGAACATCGTTACGGTATCCATAGGCACCTCCTCCTTTTGTAGATCCGAACCGTCCGGTCCTGATTCCCGCTGGTTTCTTTTTCCGATGATACGCGCCCGACCAGGGCAAGGTGTTCAATACAGCAATCTTAGAAGATGGACCCGACTTCTGTCAAGCAGATTATGCCGCCCGACCGGGGGCTGCGCACTGCCGCCCCTCCCCGCGTCGGACCCGGTACACACCGGGCGTCTGTTCCGGGCGGTGTCATGTCACGAAGGCGTCGTGAATCCATTGTTCCACCGGAGCCAGCTGATCGTGGATCTTTCGATAGATGGCAAAATAGCGACTGTACCTGTCGTGGTTCTCCGGGTCCGGAAGAATCGGCGACTCGTACTGCACGCACCGCTGGACCGCCGTGCGTACATCCGGGAACAGGCCGATCCCGACGCCCGCGATCAGCGCGGAGCCGAAGGAGGCGTCACCGGCCCTGGGCACCATGACCGGCATCCCGATCACGTCCGTGACGATCCGGCGCCAGAGCGGGCTTTTCGCTCCCCCGCCGATGATCCTCAGGTCCCTGAAAGGCACCCCCAGCTCCGCCAGGACCTGCATGGCGTCCCGAAGCGAATAGGCGATGCCTTCCAGAACGGCCCTGAAGAAATGTCCCCGCCGGTGTCGCATGGTGGCCCCGACGAAGCTGGCGCGCAGATAGGGATCGAAATAGGGGGCCCGCTCCCCCAGCAGGTAGGGATGAAAGAAAAGTCCCTCGGCGCCGACGGGGGTTTTGGCCGCCTCTGCATCCATGAGCTGAAAGGGGGATGTCCCGCTGAGGGCCGCCGCTTCGGCTTCCCACTTTCCCAGCGTGTCCCGCGTCCAGCGGTTGGCCGAGGCGCAGGAGTTGGTGGCCGCCATGATGTACCACATGCCGTCCAGCCCGTGAGGATAGTTGAACCCGTTGGCAATGGGCCGGGGTCCTTCCGACATGAGGCAGATGTTGCCGGCGGTGGCCAGCTTCACGATGCCCTGGCCGGGGTTGACGGCCCCCGCGCTGTAGTTCTCCACGGCCGTGTCGGAAGTCCCCACCATGACGGGCGTCCCTGCCCGCAAACCGGTCTGGCGGGCTGCCAGGTCCGTGATCGCGCCCGCAACGGCGGTCGGAGGGGCGATCGGGGGAAAGACGGACAGGGGAAGTCCGAGCTCCCCGATCAGCTCGGCGGACCATTGACCGGTCCTGCCGTCGAAGAGCATCGAACCCTGGGCGTCGATGTGGTCGGTCTCCCAGGAGCCCGTCAGCCGGTACCTCAGGTAGTCCTTGGTGAAAAAGATGCGCGCCACACGATCCAGGATCCCGGGCTCCTGCTCCCGCAACCAGAGAAGCTGGGGTAGCGTCCAGGTCGGATTGACCTTGTTGTAGGTGATCTCGAAAATCTCGGCGCCCCGCCGCTTTTCCAGGTCCCGGACCTGGTCCACGCTCCTCTGGTCCGTCCACATGATGCAGGGTCTGAGGACCTCGTCGTTTTCCCCGACAAGGACGGCATTGTGCGTGGAGGCGTCCACGGCCAGGGCGGCGATATCCGAACCCCCAAGCCCCTTTTCGCGCAGGAGCCTGGCCAGGGTCACAAGGAAGGCCTGATACCAGTCCGCGGGATCCTGTTCCGACCATCCAGGAAAAGGGTAATGCGTTTTGTATTCGGTGAAGCTGCTGCCGGTGATCGATCCTCTCGCATCGACCAGCGTCAGCTTGCATCCGCCGGTTCCCAGATCGATGCCCAGCAGGTGTTGCGGTTTTGATCGCATGATGGGTCCTTCAACAGTGATCCCACGTGATGACCGCTGCCCGACACGGCGGTCTTTCAGGAGTTCGGACGCGCTGCAGGCTCGCGCCTTCGCACTGGCGCATCTCGCCATATGGGAGAACCGCAACTCCCGGGTCTTTATTTGTGATCAACCCTGTTCAGGCGAAGGGGCAGACAAGCCCGAACACCGTCACATCTGCCCCTTGACACGCCTGCGCAGTGGGCAAGAGAAGCCTTGCCGGCAATCCGGAACCGGATGGAACCGCGTTTTATTTCATACCCTCCTTGGCAAGTTCTTTCAGAAGCCTGGAAATGCTTTCGGATTCGAGTGCCCAGTGCTTGGCCAGTTCGCTTCCGCCCATGGGTCGAACTTCCTCGCCGACGGCCTGGATGGCTTGTATGTATGCCGGATCTTTGACCGTCTCTGCAGTCGCATCGCGAAGCTTCTCGAGGATGGCGGATGGGGTGTTCTTGGGGGCCACGATTCCGAGCCACATCCCGTTCTCGATATTCTGTATACCGGCTTCCCGCATCGTGGGAATATCCGGAATCGACTTTAACCGTTCACTGTTCTGGACGGCCAGGATCCTCAACTTGTTACCCCGGTGAAGCGGAATCGAGGTCAGGGAAAACTGTGTCGTAAAATCGCCATGGCCTCCCACCAGAGCCTGCAGGGCCGGACCTCCCCCCTTGTAGGGAACGTGGCGGCATTTCAAACCAAGCGCCTTGATGAACCGTTCCGCTCCCAAATGGGTGGGTGAACGCAGGCCCGCCGATACAAAGGTGTATTTCCCCGGGTTCGCTTTGACCTCATTGATCAGCTCCGTAATGGTTTTCCAGGGGCTTGCGTAGGGCACGCTCAGCACAGTGGGTATGGTACTCAAAACCCCCACGGGCGCAAAGTCGCTGATATAGGCAGGGGGCTCTTTTCCACTGATTTTTTCCCATTCCATGACGATGGTCATCAGGGAGGACCCTATCGTCAGGGTATAGCCGTCCGGCGCCGCCTGGGCACCGGCCACATTGGCAATCATTCCACTGGCACCCGGCTTGTTCACCACAACGACCGGCTGCCCCAGATACTTCTCCACGATCTGCGTGTAGGGTCTGGCCAGGACATCATTGGCCCCCCCGGGTGCCTGCGGGTTGATAAGGGTGATGGGCCGTTCGGGAAACTCCGCCCTTGCCCCCGGCGCCGAAAGAAAACACAGGAAAACGATGCCAACCAGGACCGACAACATTAAGGAACCGTTTCTTTTCATGATCTCCCCTCCTTGTGTATAAAGTGATGGACCGATTCGAACCATTGTTCCTTTGATGATCATTCGCATTCCATTTAAGGACCTGTCGATCCTGTGCTGCTTACCCCGATCCTGCTCTGTCTCAGGCTTTTGAAAATGTTATATCCCAGTAGAACGGCGGCTATAGACATGAACGTGAACGTAATGGGACTCTCATAAAAGACGGCGAGGGATCCGCCACTCCCCATGAGGGCCTGGCGGAAGGTTTCTTCTATGAGAGGCCCGATGATAAACGCCAGGACGAATGGTGCCAACTCATAATCCAGTTTGCGAAAAACATAGCCCATACAACCGAAACCCAGAAGGATCGCCAGATCAAAGGTGTTGTAACTGACCGAATAGGTGCCGATCAGACAGATAAAGAGGATAATCGGGAAGAGGATGCCGAAGGGAACCCTCAGAAGGCTGACGAACAGGCCGATCAGCGGCAGGTTGAGCAACACCAGAATGATGTTTCCGATGTACATGCTGGCGATCAAAGTCCAAAACAGCTCCGGGTTTTCCGAAATAAACAGGGGCCCGGGGCGTATCCCGTGGATCAGAAGCGCGATCATGATGACCGCAATGGCCGGAGTCGTTGGAATTCCCAGTGCGAGGAAGGGGATCATCGCCCCTCCCGTTGCGGCGTTATTGGCCGTTTCAGGACCGGCCACCCCTTCGATACGACCGGTCCCGAATTCCTCCGGCCTCTTTGCCAGCCGCTTCTCCACCGTATAGGACATGAAGCTGGAAAGAATATGGGCGGCGCCGGGCAGCAGACCTATGAAAAAGCCCATGACCGAACCTCTCAGAATAGGACCGATAGAGGCGCGGAATTCATCCCAGGTGGTGAGAAGCTCCCGCAGGCGGGGGCGATATACTTCCCGGACAATAGACTGCTCGGTCGTTGAAAGGATTTCTCCGATGCCGAACATACCCATCGCCACGGGAACGAATCCCAACCCGTCGTAAAGCCCCATAAACCCATGGGTGAATCGATACGCCCCGGTCAGCGTGTCCATTCCCACCGTTCCGGCAAGCATCCCCATGCTGATCATCGCCAGGGTCTTCAGGAAAGAAGAGGAGCCCAGCGAACTGAGAAGAAGCAAGGCCACCAAAAGCAGGGAGAACAATTCTCCCGGACCGAATTTTGTAGCCACATCCGCCAAAACCGGTGAGAGCAGCATGACCCCGACAATGCTGATCGTGCCGCCAATCCAGGAACCGATCGCCGCGATGAACAGCGCCGCCCCTGCCCGTCCGCGCTGGGTCATCTGGTATCCATCCAAACAGGTGACAACAGAGGCAGACTCCCCCGGAATGTTCAGCAGAATCGAGGTTGTCGAACCTCCATACATGGCCCCGTAGTAAATGCCGGCAAGCATGATGATGGCCCCGGTCGGATCGATGCCGTAGGTGATTGGGATGAGCAGTGCGATGCCTGCCAGCGGCCCGATACCCGGCAATACGCCGACCATGGATCCCCAGAGGCATCCGATCAAACACAGATAAATATTCTGCAGGGACAGAGCATTCTCAAATCCGTGGTAGAGACTGACCAAAGCATCCATGGAAAGCGGTTTCTCCTCGTATGCGAATTAAAAACGCCAGGGTCCCGGTGGAAGATGCAGATTCAGGGTTTTCACGAAAAAAAACCATGCCGCTCCGGTAATTCCCAGGGAAAGGGCGATCGAGTATATAAAAGAGAGGCGGGAAATCCGGAAAAACAGGACAAACAGATATAACGCCGTGGTCGGCACGAAACCCAACCAATCAAAGCACAGGATGAAACCTGCCGTCAGTCCGACAATCGCCCAGATCTTGGGCTGCCGGAAAAAGGTATCCTTCCAGTTCAATCTGGGCCCCTTGTCCGAAACGACGTATAGAGAACACCCGATGATCGCCAACAGGACGGATAAAATCAACGGAAAGACCCCCGGACCGGGCTGATTCCATTCGCCCATGGGAAGCCGAAGGGAGTGGACCATTGCGTACAGCCCCAATGCAATGAGAAACAGGCTTCCGAAACGTTCTTTTGTCATCTTTCAATCCTAGCGGGTTACTGTGACGTCTGTTCCGAATAAAAAAGGTATTCGCCACGGCTTTTCAGCGACTGCTCCGGACCCGGCGGGGCATATATCATCATGTAGGTTAAATCCTCTTCGGGGGAAACGTCGATCCTGTGCATCGTCCTCGGGGGAATGAATACTGCCGCCTGCGCTTCCATAGGAAAGGGTTTGTCTTCAAGCGTTACGGTGCATCCGCCCGATAATATGTACAGGCAGCTCTCCTCCTCGTGCTGATGGCTCCCTGTCCGGGTCCCTCTTTGCAAGGTGTTGATCAAGAGCGAAAAATGATGCGCGCCGCAGGTCTGCTCGTCTATCACAATCCGGAAGGTTCCCTTCCCCCCCTGCATGGTGCCCTGTATCGCATCCGCCGGCCGCACAACGAATTTCTTTTCCATCGGTGTCCCCTGTTACGTATTTTCAATGTACCAATCGTAAATAGCACCCGATCCGCAAGTGCCACAAACCCTTTCCATCACGACGGCAAACCACGCCGCCATTCATGCGGTCTATGGATGGATGATGATCTTGAGAACCTTTTCCTCCTTGGACATCATCATACGGATACCCTTTTCCACTTCGTTCAGGTGCAATCGATGACTGATCATCTGATCCAGGCGAATGGTACCCGAAGCCGCCAAATCGATGCAGACCGGAAAATCGTTCACATCCCCCCGGGCTCCTCTGACCTCCAGCTCTCGGCTCTTGATTTCATTCATCCGAACCAGGACCCGATCAGCGGAGAAAGTACCCGCGATGACGACAGTACCACCTCGCTTCACCAGCTGTGTCGATTGGACGGCAGTCGTTTGCTGTTCTCCTCCCGCCGCTTCGATCACCGTATCCATGCCTCTTCCATCCTCGCGGTCCAACACGCTTTTCACCACATCGACCTTCGCGGCATTGAACGTCATGTCCGCTCCCATGGCTCTGGCCACATCAAGACGGTATTCGATGATGTCGACCATGTAGACCTTCGCACCAGAGGCTTTCGCCACAGCCAGGGCGCACAATCCGATGGGCCCGCAGCCGAGAATGATGACGCGCTCCCGAAGCCCCACATTCCCCCTTCTTCTGACCGCGTTGTATGCGATCGTGAGGGTCTGGATCATCGACGCTTCATCGAATGAAAGCGAATCGGGAAGAACGTGCAGATTTCCCTGAGGCACCTTCACATATCGGCCATAGGCTCCATCCCTCTCGAAACCGATCGTTTCCAGCCTTTCACACAGATTTCGTCTCCCCGCAAAGCATGACTCACAGGTTTCACATGGGATGTCCACGCTGCAGCATACACGCTGGCCTATTTCCCATCCGGAAACCCCTCGGCCTTTCTCGGCAACGACGCCTGCAAACTCGTGCCCGAGTATGCGCGGATACCTGATCCGCGGAATATACCCGAGGTATGCATGCAGGTCGGAGCCGCACAGCGAACAGGCTTTGACTTGAACCAAAACCTCTTCCGGTCCGATCCGGGGGACAGGCATCGACGTGAGGGATAGATTCTCCGGACCGGCCAAAACCACGGCCGGATATGTACCGTCCATAAAGGAATCTCTTTTGATAAGGCGTTACATGTCAGGGATCAAATTGTCTATTCCGCTTTTTTCTCCTCTTCGAAAAAGGTATGCTTGATGGTGTAGCCGGTAAAATTGTCCATCCGGGGAGGGCTGACAATCTCGAGCGCCTCCACATCCCCGATATACAGAAGTCCATGCATCGTGTTGGAGGGTACCACCCAGATATCCCCCTCTTTCAGTTGATGGGGTGGTTCCGCCCCGGTGGTCACCATGACTTCGCCTTTCCTGACGATGATAATCTGTTCGGCCTCATGGCAATGGCGGGGAATACTCCCCCCCCCTTTCACGGATATATCCGTCAACATGATACGTTCCGTGGACATGATTCTGATCTTGATCGAGTCGGAGTTGGGTTTGTCCGCCAGATAACTGATGGTCTTTTGCGGGAAATCTTCCCAACGATGATAGGTTGCCATGAAAAATCTCCTTTCCGGGGAAGCGTTGGTAATCTACACCGACAGTCCGATTTCGCGAAGGTAGCGGCAAACCCCGGGATGAATCAGATCGGCTCGCGGCGCAGCGGCGGATGTGTTGACCGCCGTCGTATCCCTGGCCTGGGCTAGGCGATCACCAAGGACCTTTTCCGCCGAGTGGAGCGCCCGGGCCAGCCGGTAGGCTATCTCATCAGCCAGAGTCGGCCGCGTCAGGATAAAGCTCCAGGAGCCCACCGAGTCCAACGGCTCATCCAATCCCGGATAGGAGCCGGCAGGCATGGTGAGGGGCTTCAGGAAGGCGTGGCGTGATAGTATGCTCGGGATTTCACGGGAATCGGGGGCGATGAAGCGGGCCCCGGACGGACCTTTGGCGACCGCCGTGAAGCCCGGCCAGCCGCTTCCTCCGCCCCAGAGAGCTGCCACACGACCATCCAGCACCATGGCGGGCCCGTCACCGGCTCTGTCGAGGTAAACAGCCTGGAAATCCCGATCCTGGTTCAGGTCAAGACCCTCCAGAACGAAGCGGGCGAGAATGACAAGCCCTGACCCGCGGGCACCGAATGCAACAGGCTGGCCCAGAAGGTCGTTGATGGTCCGCCACGGGCTGTCGGCCTTGACCGCGAACATGCCGGCGGTGGGATACATGGCATAGAGGATCTTGAGATCCGTTTTGGGCCGGCCGATCCCTGCAAAGGCCTCATAGGCGACCTCCCCCTGTACGAGGGCCAGGTCAAGCTGCTCCGCCTCCAGGAGCGGAACGTTTTCCGTGCTCCCCTTCGTGTTTCGCGTTTCAACCGACAGTGTCGGGTCGGTCTCGTTGATCACCGCCGCAACGGTGTCCCCGTAGAGGGGAAATCCGCCGCCCGGCGTGGCTGTCCCGAGGGTCAACGTCGTCGGAGTCTCCGCTGGGCGCTCTGCATCGGACATCTTTTCAACCTCCTGTTCATGCGTTGAAGGTGGTTTCGGCGAAAAAAATATTAGCTTGCGACTGCCGTCGTCACCAGAAGCCTCGATTGAGTCGTATTTGCGCTGATCGGACAAAAAA
>JBFMBA010000435.1:0-3394 GCA_040755475.1 Thermodesulfobacteriota bacterium | reverse complement strand
GGCAGGAGATCCGGGACAGGCATGTCTGGATCACGACCCGTTGCGACGACCGACATGCGTTCGTGAGGATCGCCGACGACGGCCCCGGGATCCCCCCGGAGATCGCACCCCGCATCTTTGAGGCTTTTGCCACCGGGAACAAGCGATCGGGAACCGGCCTGGGGCTCGCCACCGTCCGCAACCTGGTGATCGCCCATGGTGGGGAGATTACGGTTGAGCCTAAAGGGCCCGAGGGAGGGGCGGCGTTTCTGATCACATTGCCGCGGATCGCCGACAACAGGACATAACCCTTTACCCATCACGCACGTCTACGCTCCGCCATGAGGCGCCATCCCGCCCGCGGGGCTGGATGTTGCCGAAGGCCCTCTCCGACGAAACGGCGGAGGCGTTTTATGCCCGCAGGGCGCCACAAGAAAGGCGATGCCTATGGAACAACCCGGTCAGCCCGCACGAATCCTCGTCATTGAAGACGACGTAATGAACAGCCGCCTGCTCGTCACGATACTCACCCGGCTGGGATATGCGGTGGAAACGGCCTTTGACGGCATTGCCGGACTGGAGAAGGCCCGATCCTCGCCGCCGGACCTGATCCTGCTCGATCTCAACCTGCCCAGGTTGCACGGGTACGACGTGGCCGCCCGCCTGAAGCAGGACGACGCGACGAAGATCATCCCCATCGTCGTGGTCTCGTCCTTTTCCGAAGTGGAAAACCGGGTCAAGTCCCTCGAGGCGGGAGCGGACGATTTTCTGTCAAAACCCGTCGATCAGCTCGAGCTGCGGGCAAGGGTGCAGTCGCTCTTGAAAGTGAAGATGTTCAATGACCACATGGTCAATTACCAGAAAAACCTCGAAGTCGAGGTGGAGAAAAGGACCCTCGAGCTGAACCGGACCATGGAGGAATTGAAAGAGGCGCTGGAGAAGATCAAGCAGGCTTCGCTCGACACCACGTTCCGGCTCTCGCAGGCCGTCGAGAGCCGGGACGGCGCGACGGGGATCCATATCAGACGGATCGGTCTGTACTGCGCGGCGATCGCCAAGGCCATGCGACTCCCGCCGCCGGACGTGGAGCTCTGCCTCTACGCGGCGCCGATGCATGATATCGGCAAGATCGGGGTTCCGGACCGCATCCTGCTCAAACCGGGCCCGCTGGACGCCGAAGAGTGGAAAATCATGAAGCTCCATACCGTTATCGGAGGGAAGATCCTGACCAATTCGGACTCGAGGGTCATTCAAGCGGCCGAACTGATCGCGCTGACCCACCATGAAAAATGGGACGGGTCCGGATATCCCAGAGGGTTGAAGGGCTCCAATATTCCCCTATGGGGCAGGATCTCCGCCATCGTCGATGTCTTCGACGCCCTGACCAACGACCGACCTTATAAAAAAGCGTTTACGGTCGATGAATCGTTCAAGATCCTGAAAGAGGGCGCGGGCATCCATTTTGATCCCGAGGTGGTCAAGGCCTTCTTCTCCATCGAAGATGAGATCCGGGCGATCCTCAGGGAGACGGAGGATCCGGTTGCCAGAAATGGGGATCCATAAACGGGGGCCTTCAGCCAGTTGAAGTCCCCCCCCCGCAGATCGAGGCGTCCCGGCCCGTTTCGCCGTTCTCCCTCCTTTCATTTCCTCGGCCGGATGGACGTCCCGTCGCCGACGGCATCGTCGGGATGGGCGATCACCCTGTCTTTCTCCTTCAATCCGGAAAGGATCTCCGCCGTCAGGCCGTTTCGATGACCGATCTCCACGGTGCGCCGCCGGGCTTTTCCTCCCTCTTCAAGAAAGACGGCCCACGCCGTGCCCGAACGGAAAAGGGCGCTGGCCGGCACCTGCAGGACATCCTTTCCCTCCCAGACGACAAAACGGGCCTCCAGGCGATAGCCGTCGCCAAGCACACGCCACTGACCGGGCGGCGATGTGATATCGGCGATGACCAGCACCCTCTGCTCCTCCACGCCCAGGCTCGACACCTTGGTAAATCCCGCCGGCTCGACGACCCGGACGATTCCCGCCAATGTGCTCCCGCCGCCCCACCGTTCAAAGAACACGCGGGTGCCTTTTTTGATCCGTGCCGCATCCGACGAAAGGAGGTCGACGCGGACTTCCAGTTGTCTCGCATCGCCAATCTCGATCAGGGGTTCGCCGACCGCGACGGTTCCTTCGCTTTCCCGGTACAGCCTGAAGACGGCTCCTTCCACCGGGGACGGGACGAGCACGGTATCGCGTTTCTCTCCCTTGCCGATCGAGGCTACATCCTGCAGGGTTTTCTTTATCCGCTCCAGTTCGGCGCGGGATACCTCAACGGCGGCTTTCGCCGCCCCCCGGATCGCCCGCGCTTTTTTTGCCTCGGACTGGATCTGGTCGAGCTGATCCTTCGCAATGGTTCCCTTCGCAAACAGGTTCGTCATCCGCTGCAGGCGTTTCTCCACATACTCCACATCGGCCGTGGCGGCGCGCTCCTTTTCGATGGCCGCGGCGAGACCGGCCTGCACCGCGGCAACGGACGCTTGCGCCTCCGCGCGGCTTCTGGGGTCAAGGGCCTGCGAGCGCAGCGGTTCCAGGGCAATGAGCGCCTGGCCCTTCTTCACCGGGTCGCCGACCTTCAGGTCGATGCGCCGCATGTACCCGGCGGTGGGAGCCGAGAGGACAAACCGCTCCTTAAGCCGGGTCCGCCCCTCCTCTTCGATCGTGACCCGGAGCGGTCCCCGCGTCACGTCGACGAGATCGACCTGCACCGCCTTGGGGATGAATCCGTATATGGTCGCCGCGACAACCGCCAGGACCACGATGATGACCAACAGGTTTCTGCGCAAGGCCTTATTCATCCGGCTACTCCCTCGTTTTTAGGACTTCCACAAGATTGAGATGATCGAGTTTATGGCGCACAATGAGCCCCGACAGGCTCGCCGAGGCCAGAACCACCGCCGCCGCAAGGGCATAGGTTTGCGTTTCGATGACCAGGGGCACCCGAAAAAGGTCGGATGCCAATGCCTGGGCAATGTAAGCGCAGAGCCAGTATCCGATCAAAAAGCCCAGCGGGATGGCGAGCAGCGTCATGAGCCCCAACTCGCCCAGGAGAATGTAAGAGATCTCGCCCCGCGTATAACCGAGCACCCTGAGGCTGGAGAGCTCCCGGCTCCGCTCGGACAGGGCGATCCGCGCGCTGTTGTAGACCACGCCAAAGGCGATGGAACAGGCCATGAGAGTAGCGATAAATGTAAAGAAAAGCATGGCTTTGGCCTGGATATCGTGAAAATTGCGAATCTCGTTTCGCCGGAGGACCGTCCCCGAAACGCGCGGCGTTTCGTTCAAGCGTCGATAGAGCGTCTCGCCATGGAGGGGATCCGCGACCAGATAGGCGCCGGATATGGCGTTACCCTCCTTCATGAGCCGGTTG
>JBFMBA010000434.1:0-12502 GCA_040755475.1 Thermodesulfobacteriota bacterium | reverse complement strand
GGAATCATGCCGATCCACGAGGCCAGCACGTAGTCCCGCAGCGAAACCCGTGTCAGCCCGAAGGCATAGTTGAGCAGATTGAAGGGGAAGACCGGCGAAAGCCGGGTGAGGCCGACGATCTTCCAGCCCTGGGAAGCGACCGCCCCGTCGATCGCGCTGAAGGTGGCATTGCCCGCGATCCTGCGGGCCACCCTTTCCCGCGCCAGGTAACGGCCGACCAGAAAGGCCGCCGTTGCCCCCACGGTGGAGGAGAGCGAGACGAGCAGCAGGCCGTTGACGACCCCGAAGACCGCGCCCGCCCCCATGGTCAGGATCAATCCGGGCAGCATGAAGACGCAGGCCGCCACATAGAGCCCGAAGAAGACGAGCGGGCCGATGGGACCGGCATCATCGATCCATGCCAGGGCCTCCCGGAACCCCTGCTGCAGATCGAAAACCCGTGCCGCCAGGACAAGGCCCGCAACGATTGCCACCAGGGCAACGGCCTTGACTGTTTTGTCGGTGCGGCCCCGGTGCGCGGGGGCGCCCTTTTCCGAAGCCATTGTATCGCCTTCCTTTCCTTTTTCCCGCCCGCGGGGCGGGGCTCAGAGGATTGCGCTCCCGGTCGCATCCCCGGCAGTCAACAGCCCGTCCCGGGCCGTGATGCGCCCCCCTCAGGTAAAGCCGGCCCCCGCCGTGCAGGCGTAACAGTGATCGCCCGTCGTGATGGCGGCGCCCTCCCCGGGCAGGTCTGCCATGGACGATACATGGGTTTTCGTCAGCCCCAGGGGAAGTCCCGCCGCGATGTTGAAGTCACAGTCATAGAGTGCGCCGTCCCAGGAGACGGAGATCAGCGAGCGGCACATGAGCCCTTCGACGGTGGCCGGGTTGAAACGTTCCTGAAGGGTTTTGAAATAGGGTGCAAGGTTTCCGGACTCTTCGAGCCAGCTCCGGTAGCGGCCGAGCGGCACATTGGCGAAGCTGCACAGCCCGTTGAAAACGATGCCGTGCCGGGCCAGACGCTGCTTGAATGTCTTCTCCGCCTGGCCTTCGCTTCCCGGCAGATACGCGCCGGTCGGGTTGACCACCAGGTCCAGCGTCAACCCGCTTCCCGGACAGCCATAGCCCAGTCGATTCAGATCCCGCAGGACCTCGATGCCCTTTTCCCAGAACCCCGCGCCGCGCTGGGCATCGGCCTGGGCGGGATGGGTAGAGGGGAAGGACGCCGCCAGCGCAACCCCCAACTCCCGGCAGGATTGCATCAGGCCCGACGCCGCCGCCTCCCGCAGCGCCACGAGATTCGTCCGCAGGATCAGTTTCCCGGTCAGCGGCGCAAGCCGGGCGAGAAAAGGCCGGATGCCCGGCGCCAGTTCCGGCGCGCCGCCGGTGATGTCGACGGTCTCGAACCGGACCCGGGAAGCATAGGCGATCACGTCGTTCATCGTCTCGGCGTCCATCACCTCCCCGCGCTCCGGTCCCGCATCGAGGTGGCAATGACGGCAGAGCAGGTCGCAGAGGTATCCCACGTTGACCTGGAGGGTGCGGGTCCGACCGCGGACGAGTTTCAGCCCGTAACGGGACAGGCGCATGTCAAAAGACTCGGCCGGCACCGCCCCTTCCGGCGAAACCGGTCGATGCATGACGGGCGATATCACGCTCACAACGAAATCCTCTCCACGATTTTGCGCATCTGCACCCCGTGCACCAGCGAAGCGCCGCCGCGGATCGCGGTCGCCACATGCACGGCCTCGGTCATCTCCGCCAGGTTCGAGCCCTTTTCCAGGCAAGCCCTGGTGTAGGCGTCGATGCAATAGGGGCACTGCACCGCATGGGCAACGGCCAGCGCGATCAGCGCCTTTTCCCGCTCGGTCAGCTCCCCTTCGGCGAAGACCGCGGCATAATAGTCGAAAAATTTCCCGGCAAGCTCCGGCGCATCCTTCCCTATGTCACGGAATCCTTCCAGGTCTTTCGGATCGTAATAGGTTTCCATTGAACCTCCTCCCTGTCGCCATTCCCTCATACCGCGACGGACCCGTACACGGATGATATACAAATTTTCCTGGTATGGCAATATATTTCGTGTTACCATGGAGATACAGTCCGCCGACCGTGAATGGAGCCCCCCGCTGGGGGTGGGGCTTGCGGGGAGCGACCCCGGTCAGGTACGCTAAGGGGAGGATCCTCTCCCGCGGCGGATGAAAACAGCCAGGACGGGGATGAGGGTGAGCGAGCCGATGGCCACGGCGATCAGGGCGATCCGGTTGAAGTCGACTGCGGCCAGTTCTTCGCCGAAATAGGCCAGGATAAAGCTCACGGGCATCACCCCGACCAGGGTCGCCAGGGCAAAGCGCCACGGTTTGAGGGAAGTCAACCCGGACGCGTAACTTACCATGTCGAAGGATATGAAAGGGATCAGGCGCAGCGCAAGGACGATCCCCGTCATGGCGTTCTGCGAACCGAGCAGCCCCACGGAGAGGCGGTCTCCGAAGCGCTTTCGCATCGCCTCGTAGCCGAGGGCCCGGGCAATGAAAAAGGCGATGAGGGCGCCCGCCTCCGCGCCGATCACGATATAGACGGTCCCCCAGAACTGCCCATAGGCCATTCCCGACGCCAGAGCGATCGGGGCGCTTGGAATCGGGCTGACCACGACGGCCAGGGTCATGAGCCCGATGACGGCCAGCGGACCCAGCGGGCCCCACCGGAGCATATGTCCGTGGAGCGCGATGCAGTCGCACACCGTTTCCAGCGACCCGGTCCGAAAGAGAAGCCAGTAGACACCGCCAAAGAGGATCGCCAGACTCAGTGCGGCCAGGAATGTAACGCGGGTTGACATGGGTTTTTATATACCATGGAGGCGCCGGCGGCGCCACCCCCCGGTCAGACTTCTTTGCATCAAACAAAACAGGGAAGGGCATCGATGGGCGGCACATCGATGGAAATAGTCACGACATCATCCGGTGAGGAGGCAACATGGCACGCTTTGAATACGACCTGGGGATCATCGGGGGCGGAGCGGCGGGTTTGACGGCGGCGGCCGGAGGCGCGCAATTCGGTGCAAAAACGATTCTCATCGAGAAATCCGCCAAACTCGGCGGCGACTGCCTGCACTACGGCTGCGTCCCTTCGAAAACACTGATCCGCACGGCGGCCGTGTGGAATCTCGCCGGGCGAACAAAAGCCTTCGGTCTCCCCTCTGTGGACCTGCCCCCCGTGGATCTGGGCGCCGTCATGGACCGGGTGCGGCGGGTCATCGAGAAAATCCAGCATCATGACTCCCCGGAGAGATTCTGCAGCCTCGGGGCCGAGATCCGTTTCGGCACGCCCGCCTTCACCGATGACCACACCGTCACGGTGGACGGCAAAAAAATCGCCGCGAAAAACTGGATCATCGCGACCGGATCCTCTCCCGTCATCCCTCCCATCGAGGGTCTCACGTCCGTCCCCTACTGGACCAACGAAACCGTTTTCTCGCAGAGAACCCTCCCCGGCCGTCTGATCGTCCTGGGCGGCGGCCCGATCGGCCTCGAAATCGCCCAGGCCTTTGCCCGCCTCGGCTCGAAAGTGACCATCGTGGAATTCATGGACCAGATTCTGGGGCCGGAAGACGCCGATATGGCGGAGATACTCAAAGTCCGTCTCGAGGCGGAAGGGGTGAAGATCCAGACGGGGACCAAGGCGCTCCGGGCGGATCGGAAGGGAGCCGCAATCCTTTTGACGGTCGCTCCGGTCGCCGATGAGAATCAAACCGCGATCATCGAGGGGGACGCCCTGTTTTTGTCCACCGGCAGAAAGCCCAATATCGACGATATGGCCCTTGAGAGGGCCGGGGTGGTCTTTACGCCGCGCGGCATTACCGCCAGCGATCGTCTCAAGACGAATATCTCCCACATTTACGCCTGCGGCGATGTCAACGGACAGTTTCCCTTCACCCATGTTGCGGGCCACGAGGCGGGTATCGCCCTGACCAACGCGATCCTGCATCTCCCCCGGAGGGTGGACTACGGCAAGATCGGCTGGTGCACCTATACCGACCCGGAGGTGGCCAGCATCGGATACAACGAGAAGCGGGCCCGCAAGGAAGGGCTGGACTACCGGATCATCGAGGAGCCATTCGAATCGAACGACCGCGCCCGGGCGGAAGGCGAAACGGTGGGCAAGCTGAAGATCCTCCTGGATAAAGGAGACAAAGTGATGGGTTGCCAGATGATAGGGGCCCACGCGGGCGAGCTCATCCACGAATGGATCATCGCACAAACGGGAAAGGTGAAGCTCTCCGCCATGGCCGGCGCCGTCCATGTCTACCCGACCCTGTCGGAGATATCCAAGCGCGCGGCGGGGCGCGTCTTCGCGGAGAAGCTCTTCAGCGACCGGACGAAAAGCATCCTCAAATTCCTGTTCGACCTCAAGGGAAGGGCCTGCACCCCCTGAATGCATCCATGGCACGCGGGAAGGCGAGGATCAAACCCTGCGCTCATGGGTGCCCACGGCAGCCGGGCCCTGTTGCTCCCTGCCGGCCGGCGGCGGAAATAACCGTGAACGCTATCGATGAGGCCTGCCATGGGTAAAAAGAGACAGTGCGATACAGGCGCGGCGCCGCCCAAACCGGGGCCCTTCGTCCTGGTGATCTTCGGCGCAGCGGGAGATTATGCCCAGCGGATGCTCCTGCCGTCGCTCTTCCATCTGTTCCGGGACGGCCTGCTGCCCGATGATTTCTCCGTGGTCGGCTTCGGTCTTCCGGAAATGACGGACAGCCGGTATCGGAAATGGGCCGGCAGCGCGATCCGCAAACACGCCGACATACGCCCCTCGGCCGGCGATCTGGTCCGGTTCGGCGCCCGTCTGCACTATATCGCATCGCCCTTTGAAGAGGCCGACGGCTATCGGACGCTCTTCGACCGGATCGGAACGCTTCTTCCCGCGGACAGCGGCAATCCATGCAGCCTGCTCTTTTACCTCGCCGTGCCCCCCGCCGCGGCGCCCCTGATCATCGACAGGCTGAGGCGCCGCCGACCCGAAGGCAAGACCGATACGCCGCGGATCATCATGGAAAAGCCCTTCGGACGGGATCGTCGGTCCGCCGCCCGGCTCAACGGCCTCATCCTGAAGGGTTTCAGCGAGAATCAGATCTATCGCGTCGACCATTACCTGGGCAAGGAGGCCGTCCAGAATCTGCTCTTCTTCCGCTTCGCAAACAGCATATTCGAGCCTCTCTGGAACCGGCGCTACGTGTGCCATGTTGAAATCACGGTGTCGGAGCAGATCGGCATCGAGCACCGGGGTCGCTTCTACGAAGAAACCGGGGTGGTCAGGGATGTGATGCAGAATCACATCATGCAGCTGATCGCCCTGGTGGCCATGGAACCGCCCGTCGGCTTCGGCGCGGATTTTATCCGGGACGAGAAGGTCAAGGTTTTCCGCACCATCCGGCCGATGGACGGAAAAATGATCGATCAGTCCATCATCAGGGGACAGTACGGACGGGGGAAAATCGAAGGGAAGGCGGTCAGGGGCTACCGGGAAGAACCCGACGTGTCGCGCAGGTCCGTCACCCCCACCTTTTGCGCAGGGAAACTCTTCATCGACAACTGGCGGTGGGCGGGTGTCCCTTTTTACTTCAGAACGGGCAAACGGCTGGCGAAGCGGTCCACGCGAATCTCCGTTCTCTTCAAGCAGCCTCCCCTGAGGCTCTTCAGGGATGTGTGCCATACGCTGGAGTCGAACAGGCTCAATCTGATCCTGCAGCCCCAGGAGAAGATATCCTTCACGTTCAGCGTGAAATATCCCGGAATGCAGAACCATCCGCAAAACGCCACGCTGGACTTCCATTACGACCAGGCCATTGAAACCGACCGTCATTCCGCCCATGAGCGGCTGCTGCTGGACTGCCTCAGAGGGGATCAGACGCTTTTTGCCAGGCAGGACGGTGTCGAGGCGATGTGGCAGGTGGTCGATCCGATACTCAAACGATGGGAAAACGCACCGCCGCCGGCATTTCCCAATTATCGCGCGGGAAGCTGGGGGCCGCCGGAGGCCGATGCACTGCTCTCCCGGGACGGTTATTCCTGGAGCCCCGTTGAATAAGAAGGAGGATCGGATGGACCTTGCCATGATCGGTTTGGGGAAAATGGGCTTGAACATGGCTGTCCGGTTGTTGCGGGGGCATCATCGCGTGGTGGGCCATGATCCCGATGAAACGGCCCTCCGGGCTGCCGGGGAACAGGGAGCGGAGCCGGCGCGCAATCTGTCGGAACTGGAAACGCGGCTGTCTCCACCGCGAATCGCATGGCTCATGGTGCCGTCCGGGGACCCGACCGAAAAGACCCTGGCCTCCGCCGGGGAGCACCTCCAGGCGGGCGACATCCTCGTCGATGGCGGCAACAGCCACTACAAGGACTCGATCAGACGGGCCGCCTCCCTGAAGGACAGGGGAATCCACTTTGTAGACGTGGGCACCAGCGGAGGGGTATGGGGGCTCAGTGCAGGTTACAGTCTCATGATCGGCGGAGAAAAAGAGGTGGTGGAGCGGCTGCGCCCGATTTTCGAAACCCTCGCCCCGGATCCGCACAGAGGCTGGGGATATGTCGGCCCCTCCGGCGCGGGGCACTTCGTGAAGATGATCCATAACGGCATCGAGTACGGGCTCATGCAGTCCTATGCCGAAGGGCTGGAAATCCTGAAGGCAAAGGAGGATTTCCCCCTCGATCTGCACCGGATCTGCGAAATCTGGCGCCATGGGAGCGTGGTGAGATCCTGGCTCCTGGATCTGATATCCGAGGCCTTTGCCGACAGCAATGACCTGAACGGGATCGAAGGCTGGGTCGAGGACAGCGGCGAGGGGCGCTGGACCGTCGCGGAGGCGATCGATCAGAATGTCCCCGCCCCTGTCATCACGCTTGCGCTTCAGATGCGCCTTGCCAGCAGGCAAAGGGACAGCTTTGCCGCGAAGGTGCTGGCCGCGATGAGAAACAAATTCGGCGGGCATGACCTCAAGGGAAAGGAGCCGTCATGACCAGCCATCCATGGATCGATGTGTCCATGACGCTGAAATCCGGAATGCTTCACTGGCCGGGTGACCCCCCCGTACGGATCGAGCGGGTCCGGGACATGGACAGGGCGGATACGGTCAACCTTTCGAAGATCACGATGGGTGCCCATTCCGGCACCCATATCGACGCCCCCGCGCATTTTCTGAAGGGAGAACGGGGAACCGACGATATTCCCTTCGCATCGCTGATCGGTCCCGCCAGGGTGATCGAAATCGCATCCGCCGGCGCGATAACGGGGGAAGACCTTGAAAGGAACAGGATCAGGCGGGGTGAGCGGATTCTCATCAAGACGATCAATTCGGAGGCGAAGCTCCTTCGCCGGAAGGCCTTTACAAGAGATTTCGTTCCTGTCGGGGCGGATGCCGCGGATTATATGGTCGCCAGAGGTCTGAGAACCGTGGGCATCGATTACCTTTCGATCGGGGGATACAAAAAGGACGGGCGGCACGTTCACTCGCGGCTGCTGGCCGCCGGCATTCTCATCATCGAGGGACTTGATCTGTCGGACGTACCGGCAGGCAGATACGACATGATCTGCCTGCCGATCAGGATATTCAACGGCGACGGCGCCCCCGCCAGGGTCGTGCTGAAGAAAAAGATGCGGGCCGCCTGAAAAGACCATGGGCGGGCCGGGATACAGGACGCCTGAGCGGCGCCTCGACGTCCGCCCGATGCCGCGGGCCTTCCGGCTTATCGCCGCCGCCCCCCGGCGCAGCTGCTTAAAAACCGAATGGTTCCGCTGCGGGCGTCATATCACCTTTTCTTTGGAAAGATCCTCCATCTCCCGGCTCGAGAGACCCAGCCTCCCCTCAAAGATCTCCCGGTTGTCCGCCCCCATTTTATTCCCGGTATGGCGTACCTCTCCCGGGGTCAGACTCATCTTGGGAAATACCCCCTCCATCATCACGCTGCCCCGCTCCTCGTCAAAGGCCTGAATCACCATCTCCCGGGCCTGGGCATGGGGATCCTTGATGATGTCGCTCACATCCATCACGGGACCCACGGGCACTTCCGCCTCGTTGAGCATATCCAGCACCTCTTTTGAATCATGCTCCAGCATCCACTTCCCGACGATGGCATCCATCTCCTCCACGTTCTTGACCCGCTGCTCGTTGCTGTTGAACCTCGGATCCTTGATCAGCTCGGGCTGTCCCATCTTCTCGAAAAGGCGGGCGGTGGTCGTCTGCGACGAGCCGGCGATGGCGATGTAGCGTTTGTCCCTGGTCATGTAGATGTTTCGGGGTGCGGAGGTAAAGGCGCGGCTTCCCGTTCGTTTGAAGGGTTGACCGGTCAGTTCGTAGGCCAGCGCGTTCGGTCCCACCATGGCGAACAGCGGCTCCCAGATGCTCACATCGATCACCTGTCCGCGGCCCGTACCCAGGACATCGCGATAGTAGATGGCGAACATGGTGGCAAACAGGCCGTACAGGCCGGCAACATGGTCGGCCAGGGGAAAGGGCGGCAGGGTGGGAGGGCCGTCGGCCTCGCCCACCATGGCGGCAAAGCCGCTCATGGCCTCCAGCAACGTCCCGAAACCCGGCTGGCTGCTGTAGGGTCCGTACTGCCCGAATCCCGTCAGCCGGACCATGATGAGCTTCGGATTCATCCGGGCCAGATCGTCATAATGGATGTTCCATTCCTCCAGGCGGCCCGGCCTGAAATTTTCAATGAACACATCCGCATCCTTGAGCAGGGCAAACAGCAGCTCCCGTCCCTTCTCCTTGGAAATGTCCAATGTGACGCACTTCTTGTTGCGGGCGTAGTACTTCCACCAGGGGTTGACCCCGTCGATGGTGAACCCGAACCGGCGAACCTGGTCGCTGTGAACGGGATGCTCCACATGGATCACCTCCGCGCCGAAATCGGCCATCAGGCGGCCGATCAGCGGCGCGGCCACAAATTGCGCACACTCCACGATTTTTAGCCCCTGCAACGCCTTGTATTGTTCGTTCATCTGGCAACCTCGATCTGTAGTGTAACCCCCTGCCCGCGGGGCGGGGCCTGCCCGTCAGGACTGAAGGATCGCCCTGGCCTTTTTCACCATCGCGTAATCGATCATCTGGCCTTCGAAGGCCACCGCCGCCAGTCCCTGCGCCTCGGCCTCCTCGAACGCCTTCAGCATTCTCCCGTAGTAGGCCAGCACCTCGGGACTCGGCGAGTAGACCGCCCGGGCTACCGGAATGTGCTTCGGGTAAATCAGCGCCCGGCCGTCGTAGCCCAGCTCCTTCGAATGAACGCAATCCTTTTTCAGCCCCTCCTCGTCCTTGATGTTTGACCATACCCCGTCCAGAATGCACCGGACCCCCGCCGCTCTCGAATCCAGCAGTATCTTCGCCCGGGAGTAATAGAGCCCCGAAAAGGCGCAGTTCAGATTCGTCTGCAGATCGCCCTCCTCCCCGCTCGAACACACCACCGAATAGATCCTGCCCAGCGCCGACGCCAGCTCGAAACAACGAATCACACCAAGGGCCGTCTCGATCATGATCAGCAGCTTCACCGAATCCGCCGCCAGGCCCCGCTCCCTCTCCAGCCTCGAAAGGATCGCCTCCACCTCCCCGAGGTTCTCCAGAGACTCCACCTTCGGAAGCATGATCCCGAATATATGCTTCGAAACCACCGCCTCCAGATCCTTCTCCAGATACTGCGGCTCGTTGTTCACCCGCACGATGCACGGCATCTGCACCGAAGGAATCACCTCCGCAATCTCGCCGCGCACCTTCTCCTTCAAACTGATCGCCACCGCATCCTCCAGATCGATGATCACCGCATCCGGCTCAAATCGCGCCGCCTTTTCCAAAAACTCCTTCCGGTTCCCCGGCACAAACAACATAACAGGATTCTTTTTCATCACTCTGCTTTCCTCCCTCTTTCAATAGGGGACCCGTGACCCGGGTCCCCGCCTCGGCATCCTGTAAAACGTCCCGTGAATCGCCCCGTCTGCAAGCGGGGATGTCGGGCCGCACGCCCGGTCACCCGACAACGCCCTCCTTCTTGAGCCGGGCGATCTCCTCTTTGGAAAAACCCGATGCCTCCATGACCTGATCCGTATGCTCGCCCAGCTCCGGCGCCTGGGCATAGATCTCGGCCTTGGTCTGGGACAGCTTGATGGGGTTGTTGACCACCTTGAACTTCCCGTATTTCGGATGGTCCCAGTCCACAAAATAGTCGTTCACATGGGCCTGCTCGTCCCGGGTGGTTTCCAGGGGGGTTTTTACGGGAGACCAGATGACATTATAGGCTTTGAGTATGTCGATCCACTCGCTGTAATCTCTCGTGCGGAACCGGGTTTCGATGATCTCCACCAGCTCTTCCGCATGCCGCGCCCGCGCATCATAGGTGGCGAACTTCGGATCGTTTTCCAGGTCGGGGCGGTCAATCGCCCTGCAGAATCCCGGCCAGAGGTGCTGGGCGTTGGTCATGCCCAGCATGATCCACCGCCCGTCCTTCGTGGGATAGACATTGCGAATCGGATTGCCGATTTTCCGGCGCTCGGGGCGCAGCGCGTCCTTGCCGGTGACCAGGCAGGCCGAAAGATCGAATCCGAGCGCAAAGATCGCCGTGTTGAACAGCGACACCTCCACCTCCTGGCCGACGCCGGTGCGCTCCCGGATGAAGAGCGCCGCCAGGATGCCGGAAAGCAGGCTGAGGGAGGTGATGCTGTCTCCGTAGCCGGGCCGGGAAATGTTAGGGGCGCTGTCGGCCTCGTGCATGAGGTCCATCACCCCCGAGCGCGCCCAGAAAGCCACGGTGTCGTACCCGCCGGTGTTCTTGTCCGCTCCCTTCAGTCCGTACCCGGTGAGGTTCGCATAGATGATCTTCGGGTTGAGCCGGGAGACCGTTCCATAGGTCAGCCTGAACTTGTCCAGTTCGTAGGGGCGCAGGTTGTTCGCAAAGACGTCCGCAAAGGGGATGAGCCTGTGCAGGACATCCTGCCCTGCGGGTTTGCTCAGGTCGATGGCCACACTCTTCTTGTTTCTGCTCACGTACTCCCAGAGGTAATTGATGCGATCGGGAATGATCCACCCTTTGAGCGCATTGGTCATATGCTGGCGCATCATGTCGCCCCGGCCGAGCGGCTCGATATGGATCACATCGGCCCCCCAGCTGCTGAGCAGCATTCCGGCCAGCGGCATGGCCACGGCGCCGCCCACTTCTATGATTTTAACCCCCTCCAGTCCTCTGTTCATAGGCATATTCCCCTTCATCCCTTCTACGACAAGATCGCCCTGGCCTTTTTCACCAGCGAGTAAGCGATCATCCGACCTTCGAAGGCCACCGCCGCCAGATCCTTCTTCAGATACTGCGGCTCGTTGTTCACCCGCACGATGCACGGCATCTGCACCGAAGGAATCACCTCCGCAATCTCACGGCGCAGCTTCTGCTTCGAACTGATCGCCACCGCATCCTCCAGATCGATGATCACCGCATCCGGCTCAAATCGCGCCGCCTTCCCCAAAAACTCCTGCCGGTTTCCCGGCACAAACAACACAACAGGATTCTTTTTCATGGCTTTCATTTCTCGAATGACCGATCCAGAGTCCCTGTGTCAGGAATATATCAAACGATTCAAGATAGTTGAATGTAAAACACTGGGCGCGTACGACAGGCGTGACGATATAGAACGCCCGCCGCCCTGTCAAGCCGGTTTTTTGGCAGCCGCAACCGTCTTTCGGGGTGCTCCCGGACGACGGGAGCCCTGCCTGCCCCTTTTCGGCAGGGTGCCCAGGATCTCCTCGTAATCCCGATACAGCAGCGTATAGTCCTGCTCGATCATCCCCCGCGAGACGGCCTTCTCTAGAAATGCAAGCGTCTTTTCGCCGAACCCGACGTCTGCACCGCATTCCCGCCCAAGGCGAACGGCAATGCCCACGTCCTTCAAGGGGTTGTAGATGCGCGCCTGGCCGTTCCAGGAGCCGTTGAGGATGTTGTTCGGGAAGCGGTGGCGGCTGGCATAGCTGTACGCCGTCGAGACGTTGAAGACGTCGATCATGTCGGACACCTTCATCCCCATCCGTTCGGTCATGCGGGCCCCCTCGCAGGTGGCCAGAAAGATCGTGTGGAGAACCATGTTATGGATGAGCTTCATGGCGTGCCCCGAACCGAGGGGGCCAAGGTGGAAGACATTCTCGACAAAGGGCGCGAAATAAGGCCGCGCCCGCTTCAGGACGTTTGCGTCGCCCCCGGACATGAGGGTGAGTTTCCCGGCCAGGATCCCCGCCGGACCGCCGCTCATGCCGCAGTCGATGTATCGAACCCCGGCTTTTTCGGCGCGGCGGGCATTCTTGCGCGTCTCCACCGGATCGGAGGTCGTCAGATCGCAGAGGATCAGCCCCCTGCGCGCATGCTGCAACACACCCTCTTTCCCCTTCAGGCAGGCGGCGATTTCCACCGAAGACGGCACGACGAAAAAAATCAGAGCGCATCTGCGGGCCATCTGCGCCGGCGGGGCAATCTGAACGTTCTCCCGGTTTTCGAAG
>JBFMBA010000433.1:0-5933 GCA_040755475.1 Thermodesulfobacteriota bacterium | reverse complement strand
GTCCGCCAGCGCCACGTCACCCCTGGTTCGCTCCAGTTCGTCGACGATTTCCTCCCTTTTCCCGCTGAGTTCAGCGGTGGTTTCTTCCTCCGCGGCATGGCCCGCGCGCAGCTGCTGCAGCGTGCGCCGGAGCTCCGCCGACCGCCTGGCATTCTCCTCGATCTCGCGGTTCTCATGGGCCTCCCGCTTCCCGAAATCCTCGACCATGCGGGTGAGGCCCCCCACCGTATTTTTCAGCTTGGCTTTTTCGGTGACGATGTCGATATACTGGATCTTCTTCTCTTCCTGGTCCTGGCGACAGCTCCGCTCCATCCCCCGGAGTTCGTCGAGGGCGCGCCCGCCTTCGGCCACGCTCCGGCGCAACCCTTCGATGGCGCCTTCCGCCTGGGACGCAGCGTCTTTCAGCGAGGCGATCTCCTCACCCGCCTCGCCCTCGCGCTGCTTCAGGTATTGAACTTCTTCGAGGTCTTTCTGTTTTCTTGCCTTCAGATCGGTGATCTTCCGCCGGGAAAATGCAATGCCCTGCTCCTTGATATGGACGGTGCTCTTGGTTCCGTAGAGCTTTTCCTGTTGGGCGGATATGCGGTGTTCGTCTTCGAGGCGTTCCGCTTTCAATGCCTCCAGGGCCGCTTCGAGGCCCTGGAGCTGCGTCCGGACTTCCGTCTCCCGGCCGGCGAGCGTCTGTATCGCCGCTTCGCGCGAGGAGCGCTGGGCCGTGAACTCGGCGAAGCCCTGGAGGGCGATGGTGAGCTCCGCTTCCCGGACCGCCTTCTTCAGGGCCCTGTACTGCTCCGCCTTTTTCGCCTGGCGGGCGATGGCGGCAAGCTGTGTCTTGACTTCGCGGATGATGTCGTTGAGCCGGACCAGGTTTTGCTGGGTCGCTTCCATCTTCCGGACGGCCGATTCCTTCCGGCTTTTATACTTGGATATGCCGGCGGCCTCCTCGATGAACTGCCGGCGCTCCTCGGGCTTCGCCTCGACCAGCAGAGAGACGCTGTTCTGCTCCACGAGGGAGTAGGTCCGGGCGCCGACCCCCGTGCCCATGAAAAATTCCCGGACGTCCAGCAGCCGGCAGGGTATCTTGTTGATCGTGTACTCGCTCTCGCCGTCGCGAAAGAGGCGCCGGGTGATCATCACTTCCCTGAAATCGGCGTAGGTCCCGGGGAATTGCTCCTCATCCGCCGTGAGCGTCATGGCAACTTCGGCCATGCCGACGGGCGCTGCCTCCTCCGAGCCGTTGAAGATGACGTCATCCATCTTCTTGCCGCGGAGCGTGCGGACCCGCTGCTCGCCCATGACCCAGCGGATCGCATCGGCGATGTTGCTCTTTCCGCAGCCATTGGGACCGACGATGCCGCTGATCCCCGGGGAAAAATCGACGGCGACTTTTTCCAGGAAGGATTTGAAACCGGTGATCTCCAGCTTCTTGAGTCTCATCTTCTATCAATCCGCCGTCAGCCGAATTTTTGCGAAGTCTAACAGAAGAAATGGGGCTTGTAAAGAAAAAAATACAATGGAATGTGGAGATGTGGAAGTGTACCACAATATGTAGTAGTAGGCAGGGTGCCGGAGCGGCGGAGCGAACCCCTATGGGTTTGTCCGCAGCGGCCACATCCTTCTTTCTGTCATGTACCCCTTTCCTGCTGCGACAACACCTCGTACAGGCGCGCCACGTTTCTGCGCTGCATGGCCGATCCCGGATGGACGGCTCTCTGGCAGCGGTCCGACGGATAGAGCGTTTCGAAGGACAGGGCTTCCACTGCCTGCTCCTTGCTCTTTCCCTCCCCGATGGCCGTCCGGGTCATATCGATGCATGTTTCGATAAACCGGCGAAAGGCCGCGACCTCCTCCAGGCCGCACATCTCCCCATGGCCCGGGACCACCACGTCGATATCCAGGCTTTCGACGAACTTCAGGGAGGCGACCCATGCCAGAGGAAGGCAGTGGGCAAGCGAAGGCTGGGTTCGGTTGCAGAAGTTGTCTCCCGTTAAGAACACCTTCTCTTTCGGGATGTAGATCCCGATATGGCCTTCGGTGTGTCCGGGCAGGTGGATCAGCTCGACGGTGTGATCGCCCACGTAAAGATGGAGCCGCTCGGAGAAGGTGATGCTGGGCATCTTGATCCGGTACTGCTCGCTATCGAGCAGCGGAAGGCTTTCGGGATCGTGTTCCCCGACGAGCAAACGGATGTATCCCAGCGTTCCCTGCCCGATCCGGATCGCCTCATCGACCCGTTCCGAGCCGGCGACCGTCGCGAGCGGAGCGAGAAAGGCCTCGCGGACGCTCCGGTGGGAGATGACCGGTCCCGCGAAGAAAAAATTCCCCGTCACATGATCCACATGGTGGTGGGTGTTGATGATGTAGCGCACCTCTCCCTTGCGGGCAATCTCCTCCCGCCATTTGACCGCCGTCCTGGGCACCATGGGGGTGTCGAGCATGACCACGCCCTCTGAGGTGACCAAAAAGCCCCAGTTGGAGCCCCGGCAGTTGGGGGGAACACTGAACTGATCCTCAACATGAACGTTGGCCGTCACCTGTTTCATCGTTCGTCCGTCCTTCGAAGGGTTCTATGGCGGCACCCGGTGCAACGTCGAGGGGGCCGCGAAAGCATCTCCCCGTCGGGATCACTTGAAATTGTAGAGCTGCAGGATATGCTTCAACCCTTCTTGGGCCGGCATCTGGAACAGCAGCTTTCGGCTCCGGTTTGCCCCCGTCAGTTTGCAGAAATCGGCCATCGCCTCCGTGATTTTCAGCAGCAGGGCGTTGATGTCCAGGATGAGCATCCCCTCCATCTCGGTGATCTTCTCGTTCACGACGATCGTGTTCACGCAGGCGCAGGCCGGTAGGATCACCTCCGCGCCCGAGCCGGCCAGCCCCTTGAGGGCCGTCCTGAAAAGATCCATCATCCGGCCGGGATTCTCGAACCCCTTCTGTACCTCCGTCAGATCGATCCCGAGGGAGGCGAAGGGCACGGCGCGGTCCTCCAGGCCGTAACGGCGGGCCACGGCGTCATAATACTGGGCCTGCTTGTCGGAAAAGGCGATTCCGGAGAACCTGGTCCCCAGCATGCAGGCGATGTGCATCGACGTCTCCGCCAGGCCGAATATGGGGATGTTCGTGATCTCGCGTGCCTCCTGCAGGGCGGGATCGAGAAAGCAGCCGATGGCCGCCGCGGCAAACCCTTCCCGCTCGGCCTGGACCAGCTTGTTCAGCACGCCGCCGGGGGCAAAACTGTTGAGCGCGACCGTGAAATTGTAGTGCAGGTCAAGAGACCCGCGATCCACGCCCTGGATGCTGATCTCTGTGTCCGGCCGTTTTACGGAATTCAAATGTTTCGTCAGCGCTTCCCGATAGCCGGTCAGTTCCGGGGTATTGATCATCGTGCTGCTCTGCCACCAAATTCGCATTCGTCCGATCCCTCCTGTTCTGTTTTCAATTCATTCGGTGATTGTCGGTCAGGAATGGCTTCTGCACTAAACTATAGGGGGCCGCGATGGCTTGTCAAGGTATATTTTGTAGCGCTCTTCGCGGGCTGTTGGCTGCAGAAACGGCCTTGACAAGCGGAGCTGCCATGGGTTAGCCTCAGGCGCTCCGTGCGCGGCACGCCCCGCCTGCGAGGCGGGGCGTGCGGGATGCGTCCCGGTCGGTTGCGGCAGGCGCAGCCATGCCGCCATGTCGTCCGGCATCGACGGGCGTTCAGCCGCTTGTCGAGGCGCGGTCGCGGAGCGGCAAGGGAAGACCTCCTTGCCCGATGCCGTTTGGCGGTGGAGGAAGGGCGGGGCGTCAGGGGCAGCGCTCGCGGTCCGCGACGGCGCCGGTCCTCTCACCGTCCGCAGGGATCGACCTGCCTCAAGTGCGGCAATACAGGGGGAAATGATCGAAATGGCCGATGAGGAGGCGTTGCGCAAGCTCAGGGAGGAGCGGCTCCGTCGCACCGTGGATCTGTGCGTCGTGGCCCATCCCTTCTACCGGAAGCGCTTCCGGGAGCTGGGCGTAGGGACGGGAGACATCCGCACGCTCGACGATCTGCAGCGGCTCCCGCTGGTGGACAAGTCCGACTACATGGCCTGCCCGGAGGACTTCCGGCTTCGGGCAGCGGATGCGCCCGCGCTCTCTTTCGAGGAGAGCACCCTCTGGAATGTGGCTTACACCACCGGGACCACGAGCGGGATGCCTTCGCCGTTCTTCAATACCACCCATGACCAGTACCATATCATGCTGCAGGCCCGTCATTGCGCCGAGGCGGAGGGGGTGGGGCGCGGGGACCTCATCGCGAATCTGATTCCCCTGCCTCCCATGCCGATGGGCGCCTTCCTCTGCGTGGGCCGCACGGCGGAGATCATGGGCCTGCCGGTGGTCAACGCCCTGACGGGCGCCCGAAGCCAGGAATACCCCGTCCGCCGGGGAATGGACGAAGCCATCGAGGCGATGGAAGCCGCCGCGCCCACGGTGTTCTGGGGCGTCCCCAGTTTCGTCAGGAGCTTTTTCCGCCGTGCCCGGGAACGGAACGCTCGGTTCCCCGGCGCCCGGATGGTGATCCTGACCGGCGAGCCGGTGAGCGATCTGCTGCATGAGGAGCTGGCCGGCCATCTGCGGGCCTTCGGCGCGGCAGATCCCCAGGTGCGGGTGCGATATTCATTCACCGAGATGCAGGGGGGGCTCGTCCAATGCTGCAACGGCGCCGCTCCCCAGAATCTGTCGCCCGAGCTCTACTACCTGGAAACGGTGAATCCCGAGACGGGCCTGCGGGTGCCCGAGGGGGAGGAGGGCGCGATCGCCCTCACCCATCTCCACCGGCGCGGAACGGTATGTATACGCTATCTGGTGGGCGATCTGATCGGCATCCGCACCGAACAGTGCCCTCACTGCGGCAGGCTCGGGGAAAGGATCGTCCGGCGTCCGCGGCGCACCGGAACGCTCGTCAAGGTGCGGGGAATGCTGGTCAATCCCGAGCTGATCTTCGATCTGCTTTCCGCCGACCGTGCGATCACCAATTATCAGCTGGTCATCCGCAAGAGCGATCCGGCCGACCCGGACTCGATGGATCAGCTCCTCTTGCGGATCGAGGCGGACAGCGGCTCGCAGGAGCGGCTGGCCGGCCACCTGCCCGGTCTCGTCCAGAAGACCGTCATGGTGCGGCCCGAGATCCTGTTTGCCGGTCCGGGCGAGATCTACGATCCCATGAAGAGCGTCAAGGCAAAGAGGCTTGTGGACGAGCGTTCGCATTAGATTGCCCGATCAACGTGCCCGCGGGCGGGAGGCGGTTCGCGGCCCCGGGCGCGGGGTTCATGTGAGGCGGATCCGGCTGCGGGACCGATGAACGCCGCGGGGCGGTGATGGATGCCGCCGCGACGAGGATGCAGGACACCGGAGGGGCTGAACGGCGCTTCCGTCAATGAAACTCAATGAGTGAGGAGGCTGCATGAAAGGGTTGTATTGGGAAGAGTGGGAGATCGGCTCGGAGGTCGAAACCTCCGCCCGGACGGTGACCGAAGCGGACATCGTGATCTATGCCGGTTTGTCGGGCGACTATAACCCGCTTCACACGGACGAGGAATACTGCAAGACGACGCCGTTCGGGGGGCGGATCGCGCACGGTCCGCTTGTCTACGGGATCGCCGCGGGACTGCTGTTTCAGCTGCACCTCTACGACGACACGATGATTGCCCTGCTGGGCTTCGAGGATCTGAGATTCACCAAGCCGGTCAAGCCGGGCGACACGATCCGCGCCCGGGTCAAGGTGCTAGAAAAGAAGGAAACCTCGAAGCCCGATCGGGGCGTGATCAAGCGTCAGCTGCATGTGCTCAACCAGCGCGGCGAGGTGGTTCAGGAGAGCATCCAGAACATTCTTCTGAAGCGCAAACCGGCCTGATACGGCGCATCCCATGGGCCGCACCGGTCTGGCGGTCCGGCTGACGCAACGGCAAACGGAC
>JBFMBA010000432.1:0-7916 GCA_040755475.1 Thermodesulfobacteriota bacterium | reverse complement strand
CTGTCCCCCCTTTTTTTCTCCCCCCCTTTTTTCCCCTTTTTTTGTCCCCCCTTTTAAAATCGGGAGCTGTCCCCCCTTTTTCCCTTTTTGTATTTTACCCGGTTACTGCATCAGCCCCTCTTCGCGGAAACTGAAGAAGCGGTTTTCCCCGATAATGATGTGGTCGTGCACAAGGATGTCCAGCATCCTGGCCGTCTCCTGGATCGTCCGGGTCAGGCGGATATCGGCATCCGAGGGACGCACGTGACCCGACGGGTGGTTGTGGGCGAGAATGATCGCCGATGCCTTTTTCTTCAGGGCGTTTTCAAGCACCTGCCGCGGGTAGACCACAGCCTGGTTGACCACCCCCTTCTGCACCGTTTCGCATTCGATGATCTGGTTCTGGGCGTCCAGGTAGATGACGCAAAACTCTTCGTCCTTCTTCCCCCCCATCGCCATCCGGCAGTAGTCCAGCAGCTCGGTTGTGCAGCCCACCTGGGTTTTCGCCCTGGCCGCCTGCTTGAGGTACAGTGAGGCCGATTCCTTGATGAGCTTCAGCAGGACCGACGAGCGCTCGCCGATTCCCTCGATCCGCTTCAGCTCTTCGGGATCCGCATCGAGCACCCCCTTGAGCGTGGCAAACCGTTCGAGAAGCGCCTTGGCCCGCACTTTGACGTCCTGCCGGCGGATGACGAAGGTGAGCAGGAGTTCCAACAGTTCATAATCGTGAAGGGCCTCTGTGCCCGCCTGGGCGAATTTTCGCCTCAGTCGCCGGCGGTGTCCCCGGTTGGGGTCCTCGCGTTCGCTCCGCATAAGAGTGCCCGTCAGTCATCCTTTCGGCACGTGGAGAATTTGAAGGGGACATAGAGCGGGCAGTATCCGAGCATCGCGGGAATCAGAAAGAGGATGCCGAGGGCGCCCCACCAGTTCTCGTAATAAAAGCCCGCCCAGATGATGCCCAGTCCGATGAGGACCCGGATCATGCGGTCTGTTTTGCCGACATTGCATTTCATAAGACCATCCCTCCTTTGTGATGTGGGCCGACGGCCCGATTGTACCATTGCCCGGGCCCCCTTTCCAGCATGATCACCGGCGGATACGGGTGATCCCTCAATCGGCCGGGACCCGGATCCTGCCGCTGGCGACCATGGCGCGGAGCTCCCTCTTGTCGAACTTCCCGATGCCCGTTTTCGGGAGCGCGCCCAGAAAAACGAAGCGGTCGGGTATCCACCAGCCGGCCGTCACCCTGTCCTTGAGGAACTCCCGGAGCTCCTCCTCCGTCACGTTCCTGCCCGGCGCAAGGACGACGCATCCCAGGGGGCGCTCCACCCACTTGCTGTGGGGGATGCCGATTACGGCCGCTTCGGCGACCGCCGGGTGGGACATGATCTGATTTTCCAGATCGACGGAGGAGATCCACTCCCCGCCGCTTTTGACGAGGTCTTTGGTCCGGTCGACCAGGCAGACGTAACCCTCCCCGTCGATCGTGGCCACATCTCCCGTGTGGAGCCAGCCATCCCCGAAGGCGGCTTTCGAACGCTCCGGATCCTTGTAATACTCCCTGGCGACCCAGGGGCCCCGGAGCTGGATCTCGCCCCACTCCTTGCCGTCGGCCTTGATCTGCTTGCCCCTATCGTTGAGGATCCTCATCTCGAGGCCGGGCACCAGCAGCCCGGCGCAGGATTTGATGTCGTAGAGCCGCTCCCTGGGCCAGTCGGCCATCGCGCCTTTCGGCACGGCGACCAGCGCCAGGGGCGATGTTTCCGTCATGCCGTAGGCCTGCATGATGGGGAAGCCGTATTTCTCGTTCAACGCCTCCATCAGGAAACGCGGGCAGGCCGATCCGCCGGAGACGATGGTCTTGAGCGAAGAGAAGTCGCACCGGCCGCCGCCCTCCAGGTAGTTGTAGAGCATCAGCCAGAGGGTGGGCACGCCGGCGGTGAAGGTGACCTTCTCATCGGCGATCACCCTGCAGACCGCCTCCATGTTGATTGCCTCCCGTCCGGGGAGAACCTGTTTGCAGCCCAGGGCGACGCAGCCGAAGGGCCCTCCCCAGGCGTTGGCGTGGAACATGGGGACCAGATGGAGGGCGCAGTCACTCTCCGAGACGCGCAGTGTGCAACCCGCCGCGAAGCTGTGCAGGACAAGCCCCCGGTGCGAATAGAGGATCCCTTTGGGGTCCCCGGTGGTCGCCGAGGTGTAGCAGATCATGGCCGTATCCCATTCGCTCAGATCGTCGGGGAAGTCGTAGGTCTCCGGAAAGGGGGCGATCCATTCGTCGTAGAGGCAGACCGGCTTGAGGTCGGTTCGGGGCATTTGGCCGCTCTGGGAGAGGATGACGTAATGCTCGACGGTTTCGAGCTGGTCCTGGATGGCTTCGACGACGAAGACCAGGTCCTCGTCCACGAACATGACCTTGTCCCCGGCATGGTTGATGATGTGTACCAGGTGGTGGAGGGGGAGTCGGAAGTTCGTCGTGTGGAGAGCGGCTCCCATGCAGGGGACGCCGAAGTAGAGCTCCAGGTGCCGGTGGGTGTTGAGCGCCATGCTGGCCACGTGGTCGCCCCGCCTGACGCCCAGCGATTCGAGGGCATGGGCCAGCTGGCAGGTTCGTTTGTAATAGTCGGCATAGGTGTAGCGGAAGACCTCGTTGCCGGGATAGAGGGAGACGACCTCCTTTTTCGGGAAATAGGTCGCAGCCCTCAACAGAAACGTGCGGAGCAGCAAAGGATAATCCATCATGGGTTTTCCCCCTCTCATACCCGGTTCCGCAATGCGGTCGCCTTCGAAAGACCCGGGAAGCCCACCGCCTTCGGGGCGGGTCATCCCGGCAAAAAAGGTTCTTTTTCGATGCGCGCCTCACACGCTCCCGCGGGGCGGGGTTCGCAGTGTGCGCTTCGGGTCACGACGGTACATGTGGCAGAGGTCCTGCACGGCCCTCAATCCCAACGTTTCTTGAAATCGAGCCAGATGACGTAGAAAATCATGATGATGGTGGAAACCGCCGCGGGCAGCGACGCCTCCTGACTGAAGAGCGTGAGGGCGAGGCCGCCGGCCAGCCCCTGGTTCTTGAGCGTGCCCAGGAGCACGAGACTCGTGCGGGTCTCCGTCGCGACCTGGAAGAGGTTGCACACCCAGTCGATCAGAAGACCCAGGATGAACATGGTCATCACGGCGATCAACGCGACGGGCAGCAGTGCCGCCGTCCTGCCGAGGATGACGTCGTGGTTCGAGCCGATCATCGTGTAGAGGACGACAAAGAAGCTCCAGTTCGTGATCGCGCCGCGGGCGGCCTCGATCCGCTTGTCCCACCCCTGCCTGATCAGCAGACGGGAAACCGCCAGGGGGAGCAGTATGAGCACCGCGATGATCAGCAGAAGCTTGTAGGGATCGAACGTGGCGGAGCCCAGGAGCGTGATGGAGATCAGCGGAATGATCAGAAGCGCGCCCAGGTAGGCCCCCATCGTTCCGATCAGGGAAAGCGGGCCGTTCCCTTTGAGAAAACCCGAGAAGGGGATCACCGCCACGGCCGGAGGCGCCGCCGCCAGGAGGACAAATCCGGTCCAGAGCATCTCGTCGCGGATCATCAGGGCGGAGATGCCGATGATAAGGTTTCCGAGAATGACATAGCTCATGATGACCCCGAGCAGGGCGGGAAAGAAGAGGGAGCGGGGGCGGAGGAACAGGTCGCCGGTGATATCGGTCATCGAGAGGGCCATGGCCAGCGCCAGAGCGGGCAGAACCAGATGCCGGGTGAACGGGACCGCGTAGGGAGCCAGGAGACCGGCCGTCAGGGCCAGCAGGAAGATGAAGTTGCGGTTGCGGAGGATCCTCTTCAGTTTCAATATCACTGAACGTTTGCTCCTGCCCGGCCGAAAGGAAGGGATATCCTGGACGATGAAGCAGGTACGGACGCCTGTCCGGAACAGGGATGGGGAAGCAGGTATCCGCGCCCGTTTTCCCAAAGACGCGCGGGTATATGATCAAAAAACGCATGCAAAGTCAAGATGCTTGTCTCGGCGGGCGATGGGCACTCGCATCGGATCGGCGAATGTGGTAGAATGGGTCCAAATGAAGGAGAAGCGGGTGTAGGCGATTGGCAAAGAAAGTAGGCATTGCGCTGGGCAGCGGCTCCGCGCGGGGCTGGTCTCATATCGGTGTGATCCGGAGCCTGCTGGAGGGGGGCATCCCGATCGATGTGACCTGCGGCGTCTCCGTCGGCGCGCTCGTGGCAGGATCCTTTGCGGCCGGGTTTCTCGACCCGCTGGACCGGTGGGTCCGCAAGCTTTCCTGGCCGCACATCATCGGTTTCATGGATGTGCTCATTCCCCGTTCCGGACTGATCGAGGGAGAGAAGATCAGCGTTTACCTGCGCGAAGTGCTCTCCGATCCCATGATCGAGGACCTGCCCCTTCCCTTCTGCGCCGTCGCCACGGATCTGAAGACCGGCAAAGAGGTCCTGATCCGCAGCGGATCGCTGATCGACGCCATTCGGGCGAGCATATCGCTCCCCGGCATTTTCACGCCTTACGGCCGTAACGGTCAGTGGCTGGTCGACGGAGGGCTGGTGAATCCCGTGCCCATCACGCCCTGCCGGGACATGGGCGCCGATATTGTGGTCGCAGTCAACCTGAACTCCGATATCATGGGCAAACCGCGGATACGCCGGATGGCCGACCCCTCGGACAGGAACCACAAAGGCCAGAAGAACGGGACGTCCGCCTGGGCCCAGGGCCGCTGGGCGGCCTTTCTCAGTCAGACGGCGCAGAAGGGGAGCCCGGCCCTTTTTCGGCAGCTCTTTCAGGAACAGCCGGAGCGGGGGCCGTCCCTGTTCGACGTGATGGCCACCTCCGTGAAGATCATGCAGGACGCCATCACCCGTCAGACGCTCCTCACCGACCCGCCGGATATCCTGGTGAAACCGAAGCTCGCCCATATCGGGCTGATGGAATTCAACCGTGCGGACGAGGCGATCGAAGAGGGAAAGCGGGCAATGGACCTGCTGCTCCCCGTGCTCCGCGACATGCTCGATGAGGGTCCGTGAATTCCCCTTGACAAAGGCCGTTGTTTGACGGCATCGTGAGCGGCCGGGTTCGTCCGGTCGTGGACATTTTCCGAAAGGGGTCTGGGCAGATGCGCGCTAAGGGATGGTTTATCTGGGGCGCGGCTATCGTCATGGCGGCCGCACCGGGGTCCGGCCTCCGGGCAGCGGCGAACGAAAGGTCCCTGTCGCTGGGGGAGTGCATCGAGACGGCTCTCAGGCAGAGCGCCCTGGTGCACGCGGCCAGGGAAGGGGTCCGGGGGGCCGAAGCGCAGCAGAAGGAGGCGTTCACCGGGTTTCTGCCCAAATTCAGCACCTCATACGGCTACGCGCGCCTGAACACCGATCCGACCGTCACCTCGCCGGCAACCTCCCTGCAGCTGCCGGCCCCGATCGGGGCGGTGACGGTACCGCCGAACACCTATCAGACCGGGACGAAGGACAATTACAACTGGTCCCTCGAAGCGCGGCAGCCCCTCTTTGCCGGAGGCGGCATCCGGGCAACCTATGAGGCGAGCCGTCTGGCCGCGGAGATCGCCCGCCTGGAGGAGGCCGGAACGGTTCAGGAGATCGTCCGGGAGGTGAAGGTCGCCTATTTCAATATCCTCAAGGCCGAGCGGATTCTGCTCCTGGCCCGGCAGACCGTGGAGCAGCTCAAGGCGCACCGGAATACGGCGCAGAATTTTTTCGACGAGGGGCTCATTCCCCGCAATGACCTTCTCCAGGCCGAGGTGGAGCTGGCCGGCAGCCTGCAGTTTCTGGTCCGGGCGGAAAACGGCCTGGAGATGGCCACATCGAGACTCAACACGGTCATGCGCCGGGACATCGGCGCCCCGGTGAAGGTCGAGGATATCCTCAAACCTCTCACCTACGAAAAGGAACTGGAAGCCTGCATCGCCGAAGCCCTGGAGCGGCGTACGGAAATCCGCGCTGCGGCGCTCCGGGTGGAGCAGGACCGCAGCATGGTGAAGCTCTTCCGGAGCGAATACTATCCCAGTGTGTCACTCGTCGGGAACTATGCCAGGCACGGGGACACGCCCGGCGTCTCGGGCAGCCCGTACAAGGACCAGGAGAGCTGGTCGGTTCTGGCCGTGGCGAACTGGAGCTTCTGGGAGTGGGGGAAGACGAAGCACCGCGTCGATTCGGGACAGAGCCGGGAGCGGAGGAACGAGCATCTGCTGGCCCACCTGAGGGATCAGATCGCGCTGGAGGTCAAGAACGCCTTTCTGCTCGTACGCGAGGCGGAAAAGCAGCTTCGGGTGACAGCCGTGGCGATCGAGCAGGCGGAGGAGAACCGCCGTATCAACACCGAGCGGTACCGGGAGCAGGTGGGAACGGCGACCGGGGTCATCGACGCCCAGACGATACTGACGAAGGCGAAATCGGACCACCACAACGCCCTGGGCGATATCCACATCGGCCTGGCGAATCTCGAGCGGGCGATGGGCATCGCACAGGGGGCGGGACCGTAATCCCTCTATGAACCACCTGCATCACATACACCTCTTCGCCTCGAACCTCGAGAAAAGCCTGGCATTCTATAGAGACTTTTTTTCCGGCGAGATCGTCCTGGATATGGAGCTGGCCGGGGCGCGAAACGTATTTATGAGGGTGGGCAGGGGGAGGCTTCACTTTTACGATCAGCCTCCGCGGCTTACGGGCAGGGGGAGCATCCACCACTTCGGCATACAAACAGACGACATCGAGGGGGCGGTGAAAAAGATGACGTCCGGGGGCGTGGAGCTCCGGAAGGGGATCCGGGATGCGGGGTTCTGGAAATACGTCATGGTTCCCGCCCCGGACGACGTCCTCATCGAGCTGTTCGAGGTGGACAAAAAGCAGATTCCCGCCGAATTTCGCGGCTACTTTGAATGAGGCCGAAGATTCGGCCGCCGGGAAAAATCCGGCAAGAAACGAAGGGAAAGAAAAGTGAGTGAGATCGAGAGTCGCTGGTCCGCAGAGGATCTGGAGAGGATCACTTCAGAAGGTCTGACCGTCGAGGAGGTGGAGCGGGAGGTTGCGCTCTTCCAGCGGGGGGTTACGCCCATCCGCCTCGTCCGCCCCTGCCACGAGGGGGACGGGATCGATGTCATTCCCGCCGCCGAGCAGGAGTCCCTGCTGGGCCTTTACGAAAAGGCTCTCGCAGCGAAGCGGTGCCTCAAATTCGTCCCGGCTTCGGGTGCGGCGAGCCGCATGTTCAAGGAGTGGTACCGGTGGCTCGATGAAGGGGGTATTTCCGACAAGGCCCAGGGGGATGCCTTTGCCGGCGATCTGAAGCGGTATTGCTTGTTTTCCGACCTGCGGGCCTTCTTCGCTGCGCAGCAGCGGGACCTGGAGGAGCTGCTGGACAAGAAGGATCATGCGACGATCCTCAGGGGGATTCTCACCGATCGGGGTCTGAACTACGGGGGGCTTCCCAAGGCGCTTCTCAAATTCCACGCCTATCCCGAAGGGTGCCGGACCCCCCTGGAGGAGCACCTGGTCGAGGCCGCCCTGTACGCCCGGTGCGCGGGGAACACCTCCCGTCTGCACTTCACGGTCTCCAGCGAACACCAGAACGCCGTCCGGTCCCATCTGCAGCAGGTGATCGGCACGTACCAGTCCAGGCTGGAGACGGTCTTCGAGGTCGGGCTCTCGATACAGTCAACGGGGACGAACACCCTGGCCGTCGATATGGAAAAGCGGCCGTTCCGGGACGAGTCGGGGGGCCTGGTATTCCGGCCGGGAGGCCACGGATCGCTCCTGGCGAATCTCAACGATCTGGATGCGGACATTATTTTTCTGAAGAACATCGACAACTGCGTCCCGGATCACCTGAAGCCGGAAACGGTGCGGTGGAAAAAGATCCTGGCCGGCTTTCTGATCACGCTGCAGGATGGGATATTCGAGCGGCTCC
>JBFMBA010000431.1:0-3051 GCA_040755475.1 Thermodesulfobacteriota bacterium | reverse complement strand
GGCCAGTCCGAGCCCGTCATGACCGAAAACCTGCACGCCATCTTCAAGAACTTCCTCTCCCTGAACGAGGATGAGCTGCAGTGCATGCGAACCAACGCCCGCTCCGTCGCCGGCCGGGCAAACTGGAGGGAGTTTTACCGCTACTACCTGCAGGCCTACGACCGCGCCCTGGCGGCCGCCTCGCTGCGCGCCGAGAAGATCGCCGCGGTCGACCTCAAGCTGGAAGCGACCCATACCTATCCCGGCCTCGCTTCATCCCAGCCCCATTTCCGGACCTTTACGGCAGTGGCCAACCTGCCGGACAAGATCACACGGCTTCGCGAGCTGGCCCACAACCTCTGGTGGGCCTGGAATCCCGCCGCCCGGGAGCTCTTCTCGGCCCTAGACCCTACACTCTGGGAGCAGATGGGCAACAACCCCGTCCGGATGCTGGAGACCGTCTCCGCGGAGCGGCTCCGCGAGGCGTCGGAAAACGCCAGCTATATGCATCTGTACAACTCGATCTTCCGCCATTTCGACGAATACATGAGCGACAGGACCCCCTCGCCGGCCATCGGCCCCCCCAACGGCATCAAATGGTCGCAACCGGTCGCCTACTTCTCGACCGAATACGGTCTGCACGACTGCCTGCCCATCTACTCCGGCGGCCTGGGCACCCTCTCGGGAGACCACCTCAAGACGGCCAGCGACATGAACATCCCGCTCGTGGGCGTGGGCCTTCTCTACAAGAACGGATTTTTCAGGCAGGTGATCGACATGAACGGCGTGCAGCAGGCCGAATACCCGGAAAACGATTTTTCCCGGATGCCGCTGCAGATCGTCCAGGACGACAAGGGCGACACGGTCCAGATCGCCCTGGACCTCCCCGGAAGAACCCTCTATGCCTATATCTGGGAAGTCAAGGTGGGGCGTGTGTCGCTGTACCTTCTGGATACCGACGTTCTGCGGAACACCCCCCAGGACCGCAAGATCACCGAACGCCTCTACTGCGCCGAACCGCGGACAAGAATCGAGCAGGAGATCCTGCTGGGGATGGGCGGTGTCCGGGTCCTCAAGAAGCTGGGAATCCGTCCCCGCGTCTACCACATCAACGAGGGGCACTCGGCCTTTCTCCTCTTCGAGCGGATCGGAGAGCTGATGACGGAGGAGGGGCTCTCCTTCGAAGAGGCGAGCGAGATCGTCCGCGGCAGCACCGTCTTCACCACGCACACGCCGGTCGAGGCAGGCAACGAGCGGTTCAGCAAGGAGCTGATCGAGCATTACTTCACCCATTTCGTGAAGCGGACGGGGATCTCCTGGTCCCAGTTCTGGGAGCTGGGCCGCAAGGAAAGCGGCGAAGGCAAGCCCTTCTTCATGACGATCCTTGCGCTGAAGATGGCCAACCGGAGCAACGCCGTGAGCCGTCTGCACGGGGAGGTTTCCCGGCGGATGTGGCGGGACGTCTGGAAGGGGTTCGATGAATCGGACATTCCCATCACCCATGTGACGAACGGCGCCCACGTGCTCTCCTACGTCGCCCCCCGGATGAAGACGGTCCTGGATACCTATCTGGGCATGGACTGGGACCGCCACATCTCCGACAGCGAGCGGTGGGAGCGGGTCCGGGACATTCCCGACAACGTCCTGTGGCGGACGCGGTACGAACTGCGGCAGAAGCTCAACGACTTTCTCCGTGACAACCTCGCCCGGAACTGGATGAAATACGGCTACTCGAAGAACTGGCAGGAGGAGCTCTTCACCAAAATCAACCCCGCGACGCTGACCATCGGCTTCGCCCGGCGCTTCGCACCCTACAAGCGGGCGGACCTGATATTCTCCGACCTCGGCCGCCTGGACCGGATCCTCAACCACCCCACCCGCCCCGTCCAGATCATCTTTGCCGGGAAAGCCCATCCGAACGACGAGATGGGAAAGGAGCTGATCAAGAAAGTGATCACGGTCTGCAAGGACGAACGGTTTCGCGGCAGGATCTTCTTCGTGGAGGGATACGACATCCGGATCGCCCGCCACCTGATCCAGGGGGTCGATGTCTGGCTCAACAATCCCCGCCGCCCCCTCGAGGCAAGCGGAACCAGCGGCGAAAAGGTGGTCGCCAACGGCGTCCTGAATCTCAGCATTTCCGACGGGTGGTGGGTCGAAGGGTACGACGGCACGAACGGCTGGACGATCGGCCCCGTCGTTCAGGGATACCGGGAAGAGACGGGCAACACCGACGAGGAGGACGCCCAATCACTCTACGGGCTCCTGGAGAACAGCGTGATCCCGATGTTCTACGATCACGACATGTCCGGCCTGCCCGAGAAATGGATCGCCATGATCAAGCACTCGATGCGGACCCTCATCCCGCGCTTCAACACCGAGCGGATGCTGATCGAGTATTACCACGACCTCTATCTGCCCACCGCGCGGCGGGATCAGGAGCTGCACGAGGACGCCTTCCGGATGGCCAGGGAACTGGCGGACTGGAAGCGGAAACTCCCCATGCGCTTCTCGTCGCTGCGGCTGCTGGACGTGAGCATCGAAGGGATTCGCGGCGACACGATCCTCGTCGAGAAGCCGCTGACCGTTGCGATCCGCATCGATCCCGGGAAACTGGAACCGGCAGAGGTGCTCGCGGAGCTGGTCATCGGAAGGAAGGGGGTTGCCGGCTTCGCCGATCCGCCGCAGTGCATCCCGCTGGAGATCACCGACCGGGGGGAGGACGGGATCCTGACCTTTTCCGCCTCCTACACGGTGACCCAAAACGGTGCATACGCCTATGGCATCCGGGCGCTTCCCCGTCATCCGCACCTGGCCGCCAAGCAGGAACCCGGCCTGGTGTACTGGGGATAGGCGATCCGGACCGGCGTGCACAGGATCGCTCCGAACGCCCGGCTTACGGGCCTCGCCTCACCCTCCGGGGCCGGCCCTTAGGTGAAGTGCGCCTCGCGTCCCGGGATTTGCGCACCCCGCCCGCCGCCGGGTTGGGGCGCCGTTCCGTTTTCGTTGATTTCTCCGGTTTTCCCACTGGATCGCCGGCGTTGTTGCCCCTTTCGGACCCCTTCCGGGGCG
>JBFMBA010000430.1:0-2428 GCA_040755475.1 Thermodesulfobacteriota bacterium | reverse complement strand
AGGCCCGGAAAGGCCTGCGCCGGGCATGAATCGGCCGCTGCAGGAAGACACCGGTTTATCCGCGCTTTTGCCGGACGATTTCCTGGAACTCCTCGTTGGTCAGGAGGCCCTTTTTCTCGGTACCCTTCGCCTTCACCTCCTTGAGTATCTCATTGACGGCCTCGTCGCTCGTGTCCTGAATGCCGAGCCGGTCGAGCATATAGGTGATCGAGGCCTTGCCGCTCTTCTTGCCCAGGACGATTTCCGCCTCCCGCCCGGTGAGCCGCGGGGCGGTGGCGAACATGGCCAGCGGCTTGCTCATGACCAGATCGACGCCGATGCCCGACTCCCGGATATAATTGCCCGTGCCCAGAACCGGCTTGTTGGTGGCCAGCTTCACGCCGGCGAGGCTGGAAACCAGTTCCGACAGGGGGATGATCTTGTCGAACCGGTAGTTCGTCTGGATGCCGAGCAGGATATGCAGTCCCACCATGAGCTCCTCGAGCGCCGCATTGCCGGTCCGCTCTCCGAGACCGTTGACGCAGGAGTGGACCACTTCGGCGCCCGCCGTCACCGCGGCCAGCTCCGTCGCCACGCCCATGCCGAAATCGTTGTGCGTATGGATCTCGACGGGGAGCCCGGTGAGCGTCTTTACCTTTCTTACCAGGTATTTGATCGCTTCCGGCAGGGCGCATCCCATCGTGTCCACCACCCCGATCGCATCGGGCGGCGCCTCCTGCATGAGCCGCGTCAGGAGGTTCGTGAGGTCCTCCTCCCGCGAGCGGGTCGTGTCGTACGGGAAATAGACCGTGTGCAGGTTCCGTTTCTTCGCGTAGTTGACGCAGTCGATGCTCTTGCGCAGGACATCCTCCCAGGACCACTTGAACTGGTATTTCAATTTCGGATAGCCGATCGGGATCTCGATGACGACCCCGTGGGCGCCGCATTCGAGCGCCTTGTCGATATCGACCGTCATGGCCCTGGCAAAGGCATAGATCTTGGCGTGAAGGCCGAGCCCGGTTATTTCCTTGATGGCCGCGAAATCCTCATCGGACACGGCCGGCATCCCTGCTTCGATGCGCTCCACCCCGGCCTCGTCGAGCATCCGGGCTATCCTGACCTTGTCCTCCTTGCGGAACACCACCCCGGGGGTCTGTTCGCCGTCCCGCAGCGTTGCATCATGAATCTCGACCTTCTGGGGAATCTCCAGTCCTTCACGCACCCCGTCGACGAAATTGTAAGGGCTCACCCACCACATCTCTTCCTGAATATGCCGATCTTCCATATGAATGTTTCGCTCTCCTTTCGGTATCCGGTTCAGTGCCCGGTCTGTTGTGTTTTGCCGCTTGCGTCGCTCGCCCGCACCGCAACGCTACCATATAGGATGCGGTGTATCAACCCTTTTTGTGAGTGCATCCTGCGGCATGTCCCGCCCTGCGGCGCGAATGAAGGGGGGCGTGGTACGGGGATGCTACCCCCTCCCCAGGATGACAGGATGCAGGCAGGGTGGGAGGGGTCATGGGGAGGCGGCCGTTTTGGTGGTTGCACAAAGGGGTGCTGGTGATATATAGGTAGGATGGCCGCGAGGGCCGAAGATACGGACGAACGGCGGCAAGGAGGGGGCATGGCGGTCGGCGATCAGCAGACGGCGCTGATGCGGGAGATTCAGGAGCGCTTTGAACGCAAGCTGAAGGAAAAGGAGATCGAGCTGCTGGAATACTGGAAGGCGCAGCTGGACCGGGTCGCGGGGATGAAGCCGGAGGGGGTTGCCGCGCTCCAGCTCCAGGTCAGAAATGTCTCCGAGATGATGGCCAACCGGATCCGGATATTGAAGCGGCAGTGAGCCCCGAGAAATCTCCAATGCGTGGTTCCGGGACACGGCTTCCGGATCGCGCGAGGGTTTGAAAGAACGAATGTGGTTGGGTAGATGCACGAGATAGCGGATTTTCTTTTTGAAGTCGGAATGCTGAAAAAAACGCCCCGGAGCGGTTTCCAGTTCCTGGGATCGGGGTGCGAGTCCGTCGCGGAGCATGTCCTTCGGACCCTCTATATCGGTTACGTGCTCTGCAAGATGGAGCCCGGGGCCGATGAACTCAGGGTTCTGCGCCTCTGCCTGGTCCATGACCTTCCCGAGGCCCGCACGGGCGACATGAATTACGTGAACAAGAAATACGTGACGGTGGATGAGAAGAAGGCGGTCCGGGAACTCGCCGGGCCCCTGTTTTTCGGGGGTGAGATCGAGGCGCTGCTGGAGGAGTTCAACGCGAAGCAGACGCAGGAGTCCCTGCTGGCCCACGATGCCGATCAGCTTTCGCTGATACTTCAGCTCAAGGAGTGCGGCGATCTGGGCAACCAGTACAGCCGGGAGTGGATCCGCTTCGCCGTCAAGCGTCTGGCCACGGAAAAAGGCCGGGAACTGGCCGAGAGCATCCTCGATACGGATTCAACG
>JBFMBA010000429.1:0-6351 GCA_040755475.1 Thermodesulfobacteriota bacterium | reverse complement strand
TTTTTTGCCAGAAGCTGAGATACCGTCAACGTCGGTTTGGCGCCCTTCGAAAGCCACTCCCGCACGCGCTCCTCTTTGAGCGTCACTTCTGCGGGGTCCTTCCCCGGATAGTAATTACCTAGAATTTCCAGGAATTTGCCATCTCTGGGGGACTCCGAGTTCGCCACCACCACCCGGTAGCTGGGCTTGCCCTTCGCACCTATGCGTGTCAACCTCATCTTTACCGCCATCCGCTTATTGATCACCTCCCGGAGATTTTTTTATGATCGTGCAGCATAACATACCTTTTTGCGCATTAAAAGGGGAAATTGCCTCTTCGCATCGATTTTATCCCCCCCTTGGTCATCCGCTTCATCATTTTTCGCATCTCCTCGTAGTTTTTCAGGAGGCGATTCACATCCTGGACGGTGGTCCCGCTCCCCCGGGCAATCCGTTTGCGCCGGCTTCCGTCGATCAGCTGGTAATTCAGGCGCTCCTTGACCGTCATGGAGTCGATGATCGCCCCGATGCGGACCAGTTCACCGTCATCCGGCGCCATGCCGTCGAGGGCCTTGATCTTTTTCATCCCGGGTATCATGCCGAGAATGTCCCGGAGCGACCCCATCTTCCTGATCTGGGTCAGCTGATCCCGGAAATCGGCCAGGGTAAATTCGTTCTTCCGGATCTTTCTCTCCAGGATCCGCGCATCCTTCTCCTCCACGGCGGCCTGGACCTTTTCGACGAGCGTCAGGACGTCGCCCATACCGAGGATCCGGGACGCCATGCGATCGGGATGGAAGACCTCCAGGGCATCGATCTTTTCACCGACGCCCACGAACTTGATCGGTTTGCCGATCACCGCCCGGAGCGACAGCGCGGCCCCGCCGCGGGCATCGCCGTCCATCTTGGTCATGATCACGCCGTCGATCCCCAGAAGCTCGTTGAAACGGCCCGCCGTGTCCACCGCGTCCTGCCCCGTCATGGCATCGGCCACGAAGAGGATCTCGGCAGGAATGATCCGCTCCTTGATCCGTTTGAGCTCGTCCATCATCTGCGCATCGATGGCCAACCGGCCCGCCGTGTCGACCACGATCACCTCCTGGCCGCCGCTTCTGGCCTCCTGCACCGCCCGCACCGCGATGTCCACCGGATCCCCCATGCCGGCCCCGCCGAAGACCGGAGCCCCGATCCGGGCCCCGAGCACCTTCAGCTGCTCCATGGCGGCCGGCCGGTACACGTCCGTGGAAACCAGGGACACCCTCCTGCCCTGGGCGGCTACCAGACGGGCCAGCTTGACCGCGGTGGTCGTTTTTCCGCTTCCCTGAAGGCCCGCCAGCATAATCGGCGCGGGGATCCGGCTCCCGAATTTCAGCTGGCTGCTCATGCCCCCCATCAGCTCGACCAGGCGGTCATGGACGATCTTCACCACCTGCTGGCCGGGGGTGATGCTGTCCAGGACATCCCTTCCCACCGCCCTGTTCCTGATGTCCTCGATGAAATCCCGGACCACACGGAAATTCACGTCGGCCTCCAGCAGGGCCATGCGGATCTCCTTGAGGGCCGCGCGGATATTCTCCTCGTCGAGACGCCCCCGGCCCTTGAGTTTCCTGAAGACGCCATCCAGCTTTTCGGTCAGTGTCTCGAACATCTCCCGCTCCTGCCATCCTCCTTCACGTTTTGAACCGCTCCGCCCGATCGGCAGGCGCGACGGGCCCCAAGCGGCGGGCCGCCGGCACGTGACCGTCCGGGGTCAATTTTCGTCTCCGCTTCCGCCCGAGGGGCGGATGACGCATTTCAGTCCGCGGATCCCGGCAGCCATCCGCTCGGAAGCCTCCTGCGCCTGCTCACGGCTCTCGAAACCCTCCGCAATCACCCGGAACCACGTCCCCTTTCCGGGGATCTCCTTCATCACGACTCGGGTGACAAATCCGAGATCCATGATTTTCTTCGCCAGCTGCTCGGCCTGCTCCTGCTCGCGATAGGCGGCCGCCTGGATCTCGAAGCGGCTTTTGCCGGCGGGCGTTTTCTTCGTTTGCGGCTCCGCCGCCGGTGGGGGCGGGATCTGCGTTCCCGCCGCGCCCGCCACCTTGTGGGCCGGCGGGACGGCCCGTTTCGTTCCGTCCTCGCCCGCGGGGGCGGGTGAAGCCTTTTGCCTGGCTGCTTCGACCGGCGGGGCGACCGCCTTTTTTTTCAGCGGGTCCGCCGCCGGAGCCCCCTGATCCGCTGAAGCTCCGGACGGACTCTCTTTCAGACTCCCACCCTGGCCGCCCGGCGATCCCCCCCCTTTTTTTCCTCCGAGGGTGTCGAAAAACGTGAGGTTGATTTTCTCGTCCCCGGGATCGGGCGCCCCCTTGTCGGCGGACTCCTTCCCGGCGCCGGGAAGGGAGGCAAGGAGGCGGTCGCGGATCATCACCATGATGCCGGAGGCGTAACGTTCCGGATAGGCATCCATGTGCTTGCCGACGACGACACCGATCAGGAAACCGGAAAAGATCAGGATCGACATCCCGAAGATGAAACAAACCAGCCCCAGCTTGCCCAGTCGAAGTTCAAATACGCGCCTGTTCTTTGAACCCATCGTATCAAACGTCGCCGTTACATTTTTTCCGGGGTGGAAACCCCCAGCATGGTCAGGGCGTTTTCCAGAACGGTCCGAAGGCAGTTCGCCAGAAACAGCCTGGTTCCCGTCAGGGCGCCGTCTTCGGAAATGACCTTCGTTTTGTTGTAATAGCTGTGAAACATGGCCGCCAGGTCGTTCAGGTAGAAGGTCAGGCGGTGCGGCTCCAGCGTCCGGGCGGCCCCCTCCACCACCTCGGGGAAACGGGTGATCGCCTTGATGAGGTCGATTTCCTCGCCCTTCCTGAGCAGGGCCGGATCGGTCTGGCCGTAATGCGGCGCCGCGATCCCCCGCTCGGCCGCCGTTCGGATGATGCTGCAGATCCGCGCATGGGCGTACTGGACGTAATAGACGGGGTTTTCGCTGGACTGCCGCTTGGCCAGCTCGAGATCGAAATCGAGGTGGGAGTCGGAGCGGCGCATGAGGAAGTGATAGCGGGCCGCGTCCGTCCCCACCTCGTCGATGACCTGGCGCAGGGTGTCGAACTCGCCGGAACGGGTCGACATGGCCACGGGCTTTCCGTCCCGCAGGAGGCTGACGAGCTGGATGAGGATCACCCTGAGGGCCTCCTTCGGGTAGCCCAGCGCCTGCACGGCGGCCGACATGCGGGGAATGTAGCCGTGGTGGTCGGCGCCCCAGACATCGATCACACTGTCGAACCCCCGGAGAAACTTGTTGCGGTGGTAGGCGATATCGGCCGCGAAATAGGTGGGCTCCCCGTTCTGCCGCACGACGACCCGGTCCTTCTCGTCGCCGAAGTCGGTGGTCCGGAACCAGAGGGCATCGCCCTCGGAATAGATGAACCCCTTCTCCCGGAGCGACCCGAGGAGCCTCCCCAGGCCGTCCTCCCGGTAAAGCTCCCGTTCGCTGAAATAGAGGTCAAACAGGACGCCGAACCGCCTGAGGTCCTCCTTGATCCCCTCGAGAATCACCCGACCGGCATGGACCGTCAAAAGGGGGATCGACTCTTTCTCATCCATGTGGAGGTAGCGGTCGCCCTCGCTTTTGACCAGGTCGGCGGCCAGCTCCCGGATGTACTCGCCCCGGTAGCACCCCTCGGGGAAATCCCCGCCGCGGCCCAGGAGTTCCCGGTAGCGCAGCAGAACCGATTTCCCCAGGTTGTTCATCTGGTTCCCGGCGTCATTGATGTAATATTCCCGGAAGACCTCGTAGCCCACGGCCTTGAGGATGTTGGCCATCACATCCCCCACCACGGCGCCCCGGGCGTGGCCGATGTGGAGGGGCCCCGTGGGATTCGCGCTGACGAATTCCACCTGGATGCGACTCCCCTCCCCCAGGTTCGACGACCCGTACCGGCGGCCCCGGTCCTCCACCTCCTTCAGGAGGGGGAACCAGCGGTCTTCCCGGATGAAAAAATTGATGAATCCGGGGCCGGCGATCTCCACCTTTTCCAGGACCCGCCCCTCGTCTGCGATGCCTTCGAGAAGAATCCGGGCGATCTCGCGGGGACTCTTCCTGGCCTGCGCGGCCAGGACCATCGCCGCGTTGGAGGCGTAATCCCCATGGGCGGGATCTTTGGTCCATTCCACATCGACGACGGGGGCCATCCCCGCGGGGAGACGCCCGGCAGCGACGCCCGAATGAACGGCCTGCTCCAGAAGACCCGCCAGCACCTGTTTCATCTTCGCCTGTTCCTCGATACGAAAAAGGTTGGCCGCAGGGCCAACCGATACCTACCTGATGGAGCCGGGAAACAGCGGTCCGGCCCTTATGCGGCGCATCCGTCCGATGCCGGCCCGACCGGAAGCGGGCCGGACCGTCCTACTGCTCCCGGCACGCCTGTTCCACCGAGTCGATGTCCTTGTCCTTGATGGAAAGGTCCCGCGAATAGTCATGACAGCGGACGCAGCCCGATCCGTCGGTCACGACGCTGTAGCGCTTCTGGCAGTTTTCCCGCCAGGCGCAGATAGAACAGTACCTCTTCTCCGACGCCATGTTTCCCCAACTTTCAATGCAGCCGCTTCGCGCGGCTGTTTGGGCACTACCGTATCTTCATACGGCGTCGAAGTCAAGCGAATTGATCCGCATTACCGGTGGCAGCCCGCGGAAGCCCTTGCCTGGAGCCTCCACGATGCACCGCTCTCATAGGGCATTCTTTTCCGGCGCATGTGCGGCGCAGGATGGAGATTACCGAAAATTCTCCGGGGTGCGCGAAGTCACCCGTGCCCAGGGTGGGTCTCCCCGGTTGAGGAGTGAGCTGTTTTTATTGCTCCCGGTGAGGGCGCAACGGGCTACATCACGTCTTTCCAGGAGGTAATGGTCAGGCTGCCGTCGGGCTTCGGAAACTTGTTTGTCAGCGCCTCGTCGTAATAGAATTGCCATGCATTTTTGACCGTGACCTCTTTACCCCATGCCAGACCGAAGGTGTTTCCGAAGTTCTCTATTTTCACCTGCCCGTAAGGGGCATACACCGTCCCCTTGAAGTCGCCGTTATTTTTAATATTCATATCTTTGTCGGATCGGGAATAAATCGTGAGCGACGTGGGTGGTCCGCCCATATTGATCAGCGACCAATCCTTTAAATCCAGCTTGTCGGTCATATAGATGTTCACGGGGCCGTTGGTGGTATCGATCGTCAAGGTGGCGCCCCCGTCGAGTGTGACACTGCTGAAATAGAAGTTTGACCCTCCTGCTTTCCCCGTCAGTGTGACGGTTTTCCCGGATCCGGCGTCGATTTTGCCGGGGGAAGCGGTGCAGGCCCCGGCGGAACAGGTCATGTAGGCGGCGTTGTCGTTGGACGCGCTGTAGGCGGTGAACTGACCGGCCAGCGTTCCTCCCACGGCCCCCAGCGGGTCGGGCGCCACCCTGCCCACGGTCCTGATCGTGCCCGTCACGGTCGGGGTCGGCCATCCCCCCGGATCATAGACGGCGACCGTCCCGCCCGAAGAGGCGCCCAGGCCCACATTGCCGCTGATGTAACTGCCACTGTCGGCCTGGACCTTCTTGTTGGAACCCACATTCCCCCTTCCCGTCGAGGCGCCCGGATAGTCAAGAGGGTTCGGATTCGGCGTCACGTTGGAATTATAACTGTAAATCTTCCTGTTATTTTCGATTTTCACATCGCCCTCGGCAAAAACACCGTACCCCTTCAGGGACGGCTCCCGCATGAAATAGGCCTCGATCGTTTTGCGGGCGTTGTTGTCACCATAGCCGGTGACCTGAAACCGGTAATAGTTTCCATCGGTGTTCGTGACGGATATGCCGGCGCTGCCGGAGCCGTTGTCGAAACTGTACCCGGAAGGCGCCGTGACCGTCACCGTCTGCGAACCGCCGAAGGCGGGCCAGGCGAAGCCGCCCGAAGCAATCTGGGCGATGACGGCATGGACTCCCGCCTCGGCGTTGTACAAGGCCCTGGCGCTTTCCCTGTAATTGCCCGCGATTTTCAGGTCCGTGGTGGTCGTCATGACCGCCGTCGTCCCCAGAAGCGCCAGCACCGCGCTCAGCATGAGCGTCACGGCCAGGACCATCCCCTTTTCGTTCCTCAGCACGCTGTTTGTGTTCGCCTGTGTCCGCTTATTCATGTCGGTCAAAAACCCAATCCCAGATTCCTGGGCATGACAAAAGACTCCAGGGTATATCGCCGGTAACGATCCCCGAATACCGGATGGGTGTAAGAGGGATCGGTCTTGGATGTGCGGGTGGTGATGCGGATCTTTATCTGCGATATGTTCGCCACATTGGATGTCACCGCCCCCGCAGCATCATAGTACTCGAAGGTCAGGGAGTCCACATAC
>JBFMBA010000428.1:0-9052 GCA_040755475.1 Thermodesulfobacteriota bacterium | reverse complement strand
TGTACGAAGGTTTCGCCTCAGTGGTCAGAAAACTCATTTACTTTGACCGGCTGGTCATCAACGTCAAGCTCCCTGACGACAGCGACGCCTTCACGATCGCCCATGTAACCGGGCTGGATCATCCCGACCGCAGGAAGGGGGAAATCCGGTCCGCGAAGGGGACTGTGAGCGGCGAGGTGTTTCGTAGCCGGACCGGCCTGCTCATTCAGCCCGACAAGACGCCCGAGGAGATTGCCCGCGTGGTCAGCCGCTTTCCGAATATGAACCAGGGCTTTCAGTCGGGATTCTTTTCCAACATAGGCATTCCCCTCCTGTATCGCGACGAGGCCATCGGCGCCCTCCACTTCCGGGCGAAAAAAGTGAAGGCCTACACCGAGCAGGATCTCCGCCTGGCCGGGAGAATAGGGGCGCAGATCGCCGGGGCTGTGGCCCATGCCCGGCTGTTCGGCGAGTTGAAAAAAGCGGAAGAGGAGCAGCGGAAAAATCGGGCCAGGGCGGAGCGGCTTGCCGAGGAGATGGCCGTCATCGCCCGGATCGGGCGGATCATCGGCTCCAACCTGGACATCGATGAGGTGTACGAGCGGTTTGCCGCCGAGGTGCGCAAATTCATTCCCTTTGATCGAATCCACGTAAATCTTCATGATCCCGACGGGGAATCCTTCACCATCGCTTACGTATCCGGAGCCGAAATTGCCAGGCGCATGCCCGGGGACAAAGTGTCCATGGCGGGCACGATATCCGAAGAGGTTGCCAGGAGGCGAACCGGTCTGTTCCTGCACCCCTCAACTGAAGAAGAGATCCGCTCCCGCTTTCCGAATCCCGCCGTCGCCGCCATCTTTCGCGACGGTATACGCTCGATCATGTGCGTTCCCCTGATCTCCCAGGGTGAGGTGATCGGGAATCTGCACTTCCGTTCCGGAGAGAGCAATGCATTCGACGAGCATGCGCTCAGTCTGGCCGAGCGGATCGGTGCGCAGATCGCAGGGGCGATCGCCAAGGCCGGTCTTTTCGGCGATTTGAAGAGGGCGGAGGAGGAGCAGCGAAAAAATCGGGCCAGGGCGGAGCGGCTGGCCGAGGAGATGGCCGTCATCGCCCAGATCGGGCGGATCATCGGCTCCAACCTGGACATCGATGGGGTGTACGAGCGGTTTGCCGCCGAGGTGCGCAAACTCATTCCCTTTGATCGAATCCATGTGAACCGACATGATCCTGACGGGCAATCCTTCACCATCGCTTATGTTTCCGGAGCCGAAATTGCCGGGCGCATGCCCGGGGACAAAGTGCCCATGGCGGGCACGATATCCGAAGCGGTCTGCAAAGCCAGAGTCGGCCTGTGCCTGCACCCCACAAGCGAGGAAGAGATCCTCGCGCGCTTTCCGAGCTCAGCCTCGATTAACTCCTTTCGCGCGGGGATGCGCTCGATCATGTGCGTTCCCCTGATCTCCCATGGCGAAGTCATCGGGAACCTGCACTTCCGCTCCAGGGAGAGAAATGCCTTCGACGAGCACGCGCTCAGTCTGGCCGGGCAGATCGCCGGGCAGATCGCCGGGGCAATCGCCAATGCCCGGCTGTTCAAAGACCTGAAAAAGGCGGAGGAGGAGCAGCGGAAAAATCGGGCCAGGGCGGAGCGGCTCGCCGAGGAGATGGCCATCATCGCCCAGATCGGGCGGGTGATCGGCTCCTCCCTGGATATCCATGAGGTGTACGAGCGGTTTGCCGCCGTGGCAAGAAAACTGATACCCTTTGACCGGATTGCCGTAAATCCGATCAACGCGCATGAGGGCACCATCAGCTTCGCATACATTTCCGGAATCGATATCCACCAATGGACACCGGGGGATACCATGCCCATCAAGGGGTCCTTTTCCGAGATCGTCATGCAGACCCGGACCGGCCTGCTGATCAACACCACGGGCGTGGATGACATCACCGGACGATTCCCCGGCCTGACCAATATCCACGGCGTTCGCTCGGGTATACGCTCGCTCATCACCGTTCCGCTGATCTCGGGGGGTGAGGTGATCGCCGCACTGAACTTCCGGTCAAGGACGTACGGCGCCTATGGCGAGCGTGAGCTCAGCCTGGCCGAGAGGATCGGTGCGCAGATCGCCGGGGCGATCGCCAACGCCGAGCTCTTCAAAGGACTCAAGAAGGCGGAGGCGGCACTGCGGAGCAGCGAGCAGAGGCTCACATCCTACATCGAGGGCGCCGGCGACGCCATTTATGTATTGAGGGCCGACACGGGCCGGATCCTTGACTGCAATGCGAGTGCATGCCGGGATCTGGGCTACAGCCGGGAGGAACTGGTGACACTGTCGGCGGCGGACATCGAAACCATCCGATCATCCCAGGAGATCGAGGCGGTTCACGGTGCTCTGAAACCGGGGGAGGTCAAAACAATAGAAGGGTTCTTCCGGCGGAAGGACGGATCGGTGTTCCCGGTGGAGATCCGCCTGAGCCCGCTGTCTCCGGCTCAACCGGAGCTGCTCATTTCCATCGTGCGCGACATCTCCGAACGCAAGCGGGCGCAAGAGGAGCTGGAAAGGTACCGGACGCATCTTGAGCAGATGGTCCAGGCAAGGACCGAGGAGCTGGAAACCAAGAACATCACCCTTCGGGAACTCAACACGACGCTCAAGGTTCTCTTGAAGCAACGCGACGAGGACAAGAGGGACATGGAAGAGCGGTTCGTGATGAACGTAAAAAATCTGGTTCTGCCTTTCGTTGAGCAGATGAAAAAGGGACGTCTTGACGGGGGGCAGCAGGACTGCCTCGAGATCGTGGAGACGCATCTCAATGATATCGCAACGCCCCTGCTGAAAAGCATCAGGCAGTTCAACCTCACGCCCAGGGAAATCAAGGTGGCCGCGCTCGTGCGAGATGGAAAATCGACGAAGGACATTGCCTCGATTCTGGGCATAGCCAAGGGGTCGATCGACATCCACAGGAACAGCATCAGAAGAAAACTCGGACTGGGAAGCAGAAAAGTCAATCTTCAGTCATACTTGGAAACCCTGGACCCATAGGTGCCGGCACGCTGGATTTCGGGTCCGGAACAGGCGGGGCTTTGGGGTGATCGGACGGAGGGTGCCCTCCGGGAGGCAGCCCCCGGATCCGCCGAAAAAAACTCATTATATAGTGCTTGACATCGCACTTACCCCTCATTTTACTCCAGGAGGGCGGCATAGACTTTTGACAGCTTTTCGAGCGTTTTGGTGCGGTCCCGCAAGATCCTATTACATCCTGCATGTCTGATTTTGTAATTATCCGGTGATAAGTTGTCAAGAGAGAATAAATAGTTCCTTTGGGGGTCACGCAATTTAGCGTCCCAGCCCGCTCAGCAGAGAAGAAACTCAGCAAAGCAGAAATTGACATGAAGCAAAGGCTTTCCTGCATTGGTCCTATAAAATCTGTGCAAGCGGTCAATCCCTCAACAATTCCATCATGCATCCTAAAAGGCGGATTCGAAGATCAAAGATGCTGAATCATGGGCACAATTTCGGGCACAGTCACAAAAATCGAAAAGAAAAGGGGTAAAGCTGTCAATGCCTAACCCCTTATTCATATTTACGATTTTTGGTGCCGGAGGTCGGAATCGAACCGACATGACTGCAAGAGTCGGGGGATTTTGAGTCCCCTGCGTCTACCAGTTTCACCACTCCGGCACGGCGCTGATTATTATGACGGCGGATGCAAAAGTCAAGATAAATGTATTGACAAACCCTTAGCGTGTGTGTTAGAGGCTCTGGACTTAAGCGAAAGCCATGCGTGTGGGGTTGTAGCTCAGCTGGGAGAGCGCTTGAATGGCATTCAAGAGGTCGCGAGTTCGATCCTCGCCAGCTCCACCAGACATAAGAGAGGGGCAAGCGGCGTGCTTGCCCTCTTATTGTCCCTGGCCCCTGGATTTCCCCCCCTGAACAAGGGGGTTGTTTTTGGAACGGTTACCTGCTGTACGTTGTTTCTGTCAGGCGAAAATGCGCACCGATCACCGGCGCCGACTCAAGAAGATTGGCGTCACGGGAAACAGCAAAACCCTTGTAACTGCCCTGCGAAGGCTATTGCCGCCGCATCACCAATAGCGAACCTCCGGTTCGCGACTTAACCGCAAATACGTTTGCAGATCTTCATCGAGCTGAGAGTGCGACTTGGCAAGAAGGAGTCAAGGAGTATTTTCAGTGAATTTTGAAGCATTTTCTTTCGAACCCGGCATCGTCGCCGGCATCAGGACCGCCGGCTACACCACACCCACCCCCATCCAGGAAAAGGCCATTCCCCTTGTGCTCGCCGGACGCGACGTCCTGGGGCTGGCGCAGACCGGCACGGGTAAAACCGCCGCCTTTGTCCTGCCCATTCTGCAGCGGCTTTCCACAGGCCCGTCGCGCCGGACCCGCGCTCTGATCATCGCCCCGACGCGCGAACTCGCCGAGCAGATCCATCAGACGGTTGTCGAACTGGGGAAACATCTCCGGGTGAAAAGCGTCTCCGTATACGGGGGCGTGGGCAAGGGCCCACAGGCCTCGGCGCTGCGGCGCGGCGCCGAGATCGTCGTCGCCTGTCCCGGCCGCCTGCTCGACCATATCGGCGAAGGCAGTATCGATCTGTCGCAGGTGGAGGTGCTGGTGCTCGATGAGGCCGACCGTATGTGCGACATGGGTTTTTTACCCGATATCCGCCTCATCCTCAAACATCTGCCGACAAGGCGCCAGACGCTTTTCTTCTCGGCCACCATGCCGCCGGATATCCGCGGTCTGGCCGACAGCATCCTGAAAAACCCGGCAACGGTCCAGATAGGGATGATCGCCCCCGCCGAGACCGTTTCCCATGCCCTCTACCCGACGCCCGACGGCTTGAAGACCAAGCTTCTTCTGGCGATGCTCAAGCAGACCGTAACCGGTCGCGTCCTGATCTTCACCCGGACAAAGCATCGCGCGCGCAACCTGGCCAGGGACCTGGAAAAGCAAAGCTACCGCGTATCGGCGCTTCAGGGCAACATGACACAAAACCGCCGGCAGGATGCGATCAACGGCTTCCGGGAGGGAAAATACGACATTCTCGTCGCCACCGACATCGCATCGAGGGGCATCGATGTGCAGGAGATCTCGCACGTGATCAATTTTGACATGCCCAACACGGTCGACGCTTACACGCACCGGATCGGCCGGACAGGGCGCGCCTCCCAGACCGGCGAGGCCTTCACCTTTACGGCACAGGCCGATGAAATCATGGTTCGCCAGATCGAGCTCGTTCTGGGCGGCCGGATCGAACGACGCAAACTGCCCGACTTTGACTACAGCAGCGTCGCTCCGGAGGGGCTCTCACGCCAAGGCCGCGCCGCGGCGGGCCGGCCGGGGGAGCCGCAGCCGCTCCGTGCGGGCAACCGCGGCCGTAGAGACCATGACCAGGTCATCAGGGCCCAGGAGCCTTCGGGACGGCGATCGGCGGCGTGGCGAAGAACGGGGAATGAAAGCGGTGCAGGCTGCGCGCAGCCCCGCCGTCCGCAGCAGCGCAGGCAGTTCGCCGCATCGTCGGTGAAGCGCACCTGGTAAAGTAACTATTTTTCAAAAATCCATCGGTCCGCGTCGCGGCTCCAGGAGACGAGCTCCTCCGGTTTGAACCACAGCGCGATTTCCTGCCCGCCGTTTTCGGGGCTGTCCGAGGCGTGCGTGATGTTGCGGCCCACTTCCAGGGCAAAGTCGTGGCGGACGGTCCCCGGGGCCGCCTCCAGGGGGCGGGTGGCGCCCATCGTCTGGCGAATGGCTGCCACCGCGCCGGGGCCCTCCCAGGCCATCGCCATCACCGGCGCCGAGGTGATGTAGGCAATCAGGCCTTCATAAAAGGGTTTGCCCCTGTGAATGGCATAGTGCTCCTCGGCGAGCGCCTTGGGGACCTGCATGAATTTCGCCCCCGCAAGGCGCAGCCCGCGCCCCTCCAGCCGGGCAATCACCGCGCCGATCAGGCCGCGCTGCACCCCGTCGGGTTTCACCAGAACCAATGACCGTTCCACATTCTCCTCCTGAGACCACCGTCCAAAGGGGCGGTCGCGTCATTCGAATACAAGCATGTCAACAGGCGGCCTCGCCACAGGGTCGAGGGCCAGGCGCACCCACCGAATAATCACAGGTCCTTGAAGTCCCTCGTGTATTCCAGCCGCCCTTCCTTGATGAGCGCGGCTTTGCTCCCTTCAATCCAGGCCTTGACGGCCTCGCTGCGTTTCTGCTGTTCCAGGTATTTCGTGATGGCTTCCTTCTGGGAGGCGAAATCCTTGTCGCCCGATTGGCTCTTGTCCTTGAATCGGATGATGGCGTAGTTCCCGTCGACGAGCAGGGCCTGTTCCGGATAGGGCTTCTTTTCCGAGATCTGGAACAGGGCCTCGACCAGTTCCGGTGAGGAGCCCAGGCCGGCAACGGGGGTACCCGGCTGGATGAGCCCCGTCTGGTTCACCTTCAGACCCATTTCCCGCGCCACCGCCTCCAGGCTCTCGCCTTTCTTCAGGCGGGCCAGGGTGCTTTCGGCCTGTTTGCCCGCCAGCCGCTTCGCCTCCGTCTCACGGAAGAGTTTCTCCACCTCCGGCTCGATCTCCTTGAGGGCGGGCAGATAGGGCGGCTTTCGGTCCACCAGCATGACGATGTAATAGCCCTTCTCCCCCTGGATGACCCGGCTGATATCGTTTTTCTGCAGACCGGCAATCATCTTTCCGAAATCGGCCACCCCCCTGAACTCCGGCGGCGGGGCATGAAGACCAAAGAGGCCTGTCGTCCGGACCGTCAGCTTGTTTTGGGCGGCGTAGGCATCGAAGTTCTCATTCTGGTAAATGGTATCGTGGGCCTTCTTCGCCTCGTCCGATGCGGCGTACATCCCCTTGACCAGACTGAGTTCGGCCACAATTCTGTCTCTGACCGCCGCCAGCGGCTGCACCTTCTTGTCCTTGGTCCACTGCTCCTTGTTGCGTTCGTAGTAATCGGCCACGTCGGCATCGGGGATCTTGAAGGCGGCCGCGTAGTCCTGGCCCATGAAGGCCAGGTACTTGATCTGCACGCGCTCTGGGACGCGGAATTGCGACTCCTGGGATTTGAGCAACGCCTCCAGATCGGCGGGCGCCGTCTTGACGGCTCCCGTGAACGACTTGGGAGAAATCTGAATGAATTCCACACGGATCTTTTCGTTCTGCATGCGGAAAATGTCCTGGACCTCCTGATCGGACACCCCGACACCGCTTCGGATCAGATCCTCCACTTTCATGCTGATCAACAGCATTCTCTGGATTTGCTCGAATTCATCGGTCGCCATTCGGTTGGACCGCAGGGTCTGCTCATAGATGCGCTGATCGAAAGCACCGTCCCTCTGAAAACCGGGATAGGCGAGTATCATGGACCTCACCTCCTCGTCGGTTACCTTGATGTGCATCGCTTCGGCCTTCAGCAGGACGACGGCCTGGTTGACCAGGTTATCGAGGGCCTGCTGCTTGAGGTTCAGGCTCTTGATCATCTCGTCGTTGAGCCCCTGTCCGAAACGCTGGCGGTACACATCCAGCAGGTTCTGGTACTCCCTCTGAAAATCCGCGTAGACGATCGGCTTCCCGTCGATCATGGCGATCCGCTCGGCCCTCTGCCGGTCGCCCATTGTGCCGAAGTAGAAGACGAACACAATGATGATAATCCCCAGAATCACCTTCATGAGCCAGTTTCTGGCGTGCTTCCTCATGAGGTTGAGCATTGAATCTTCTCCCGGTTTTGTAGTATGAAGGCTGAAAAATATGGGTCTTTCGCTACCGACAGGATTTTTTCCAACCCGATCCGCCTCGCTCGGGTTCATAAACCAATCATGGACAAAAAGCAATATTTTTTTGGAAAAAACCATTGATAAGGGTTTGAAAATACGATATGAAGACCGGATGATCGACGGGTATATCCAGCAGTTCGACCAAATAGCCTAAGGATTATCGGGAGGAAACGATCTTGCTGTTCGATTTTATTTTGGGAAAATTCTCCAACGACCTGGCCATCGACCTGGGGACGGCCAACACCCTGGTCTACGTGAAGGGTAAGGGCATTGTTCTTAATGAGCCCTCCGTCGTTGCCGTTCACAAGAACGCCAAAGGGGAAAAGAAAGTCCTGGCCGTCGGCGCGGAAGCCAAGCGAATGCTGGGCCGGACGCCGGGTAACATCGTCGCCATCAGACCGATGCGGGACGGGGTCATCGCCGACTTTGACATCACGGAGGCCATGCTGCGACACTTCATCCTGAGTGTCCACAACCGGCAGACCCTGGTGCGGCCCCGGATCATCGTGGCGGTTCCGTCGGGCATCACCCAGGTGGAGCGGCGCGCAGTCCGGGAGACCGTGGAGTCCGCGGGCGCCAGAGAGATCTACCTGATCGAGGAGCCGATGGCGGCGGCGATAGGGTCGGGGCTGCCGATCACCGAGCCGATCAGCTCGATGATCGTGGACATCGGCGGGGGAACGACAGAGGTCGCGGTGATATCCCTTGCCGGGATCGTCTATTCGAAGTCCGTCCGGGTCGCCGGCGACAAGATCGACGAGGAGATCGTACAGTACCTGAAAAGGAAGTACAGCCTCCTGATCGGGGAAAGGTCGGGAGAACAGATCAAGACCACGATCGGAAACGCCTACCCCGATCCCGGACAGGAAACGCACAGGATGGAAGTGAAGGGGAGAGATCTCATATCGGGGATTCCCAAGATCGTGGAGATCAATTCCGATGAGATCCGGGAGGCGATCATCGAACCGGTCAGCCTCATCGTGGACGCAATCAAGGATGCGCTGGAGAACGCGCCTCCCGAACTGGCCGGCGATATCGTCGATCGGGGGATCGTTCTGAGCGGCGGCGGCGCCCTGCTCAAGAACATCGACCTGCTGATCCGGGAGGAGACGGGGCTTCCCATCACGATCGCCGATGATCCGCTCTCGACGGTGGCAAGGGGCGCGGGAATGGCGCTGGATCAGTTGGATGTCCTGAAAGAGGTGACGTTTCAGGTATAAGGATGCATGGTACCTCCCAGCAAATACCGTCTTATTGTCCTGGCTGCTGTTCT
>JBFMBA010000427.1:0-13828 GCA_040755475.1 Thermodesulfobacteriota bacterium | reverse complement strand
TACTCGATCAGATTCCCGAGGAAAAGAAAGATTTTCACCTGGCCTGTGACCATTTCGTCATTTGCATCGTTGAAAGGGAGGAGCTCTATGTCTTCCGGACGGACCGCCAGCAGGGCGCTTTTTTCCCGGGGCATTTGGGGGGGGCGGGGAACCTGTGCCGTTTTGCCGTCAATGGCGATCTGTAACCCATTGGGGGTTTCCCGGATGATTTCACAATCGATGTAACTGGACTGGCCGATAAAGTCGAACACGAACCGGTTCACCGGTTTGTTGTAGATCGACAAGGGGTCCGAGCACTGCAGGATCCGGCCGTCTTTCATGATGGCGATCTGATCCGACATGGCCATCGCTTCGAGCTGGTCGTGCGTGACATACAGAATGGGGGTCCCGGTTCTTTCCTGAATGGTCTTGAGCTCGATTCTCATCTCTTCGCGGAGCTTGGCATCCAGGTTGGACAGCGGCTCGTCGAGCAGAAGGACATCGGGCTGCATCGCCAGGGATCGTCCGAGGGCGACCCTCTGCTGCTGCCCCCCCGAGAGTGCATGGGGCTTCCGGCTGCCGAGCGTTCCGATTCCCAGTGTTTCCATGACGCGGCCGACGGTTTTTTTTATTTCGCTTTGTTCCTTTTTTGCAATCTTGAGGGGATAGGAGATATTTTCATAAACCGTCATGTGGGGCCAGATCGCATAATTCTGAAATACCATGCCGAGCAGCCTTTTGTTCGGAGGTATGTTCGTGTCACGGTCATAGACGGGCCTGCCGCCGATTTCGATGGTTCCGCCATCCGGGTCTTCGAGGCCGGCGATGCAGCGCAGCGTCGTGGACTTGCCGCAACCGCTCGGGCCGAGAAGCGAGAAGAACTCATTGTCCCTTATCGTAAAGCTGATCTGATCGACGGCCTTGAAATCGCCGAAAAGCTTGACGAGATCCGTAACAACCACCTTGTCCATACGCGCATGCCTCCGTCGGCGTCATTTTTTTTCTCTGCCGCCGCCCATCAATTCAGTCACCGTGTAGAGTATCAGGATGATCGGCATGACCAGGCTTGCGAGCACGGCGGCACGCTGGGGCTGACCTGCATCCTGCATGAGGAACGTCAGAACGCCGATGGTTTCCGATCCCGAGCTCCAGATCAGAATCGATACGGTCAGTTCTCGAAAAGCCGGCAGGAATATCAATATCCAGCCGGAAATGATGCCCGGTTTCAGCAGCGGGAAAGTAATGTCTTTTATTGTCCGCAACCGGCTTGCTCCGTGCGTCATGGCCGATTCTTCAAGCGAGTCGTGGATCTGCTGGAGTGTGGCGCGGGTGCTTCTCAGGCCGAAAGCCATGTAGCGCATCAGATAGGCGGCCAGGAGAATCCAGATGGTGCCGTACAGGCTGGGCCCTATCGGCGGGCGCATCCATGCCAGAAGCGCCGCCACGCCGATGACGGAGCCGGGCATGGCATAGGGCACCATGCCGAGCGTGTCGAGCTTGGAGGCGCCCCATATTTTCGCCTTGACGTTCAGATAGGAGATCAGGCTCGCCGCAACGATCAGAATGGTGGCGGCCAACGGGGCAAGCAGGAGACTGTTGTATATCGCTCTTCCCGTGTTTCTCATTCTCAGGACACGCGTGTAATTGTCGAATGAAAAGTTTTCCCATGCGATCGGCGCCCCGAAGTACTTGATGAAGGATGTGAAAAACAAGGACAGTATGGGCAATATGACGAAAAAAAACAGCATGACGGCAATGAAACCGATCACGAACGGTCTGGCGGCGCCCAGGCGCATCACGCTCGGGCGGATGGATTTCCCGCCGATCACGGCATACTGCTTCGCCTCCCCCTCGACGATTCGCATGAAATAGATGGCGATGAACGCCAGCAGGACGAGCAGCATCGACATGGCCGTCGCGAGGGGTATGTTCGGAATGCTGAGCGATTCGTAGATCATCGTCGTCAGGACGAAATAACGGATCCGCATTCCCAGGACCGCGGGAATCCCGAAGTTGTCTATTGCCGCGATGAAGGCGAGGACCGCGCCGGCGAGTATGGCCGTTTTCACAAGAGGCAGCGTGATATGCCGCATGATCTGAAAATTGCTGCTGCCCGAAATCCTGGCCACCTCTTCCAGGCTCGAGTCCATCCGCTGAAGGGCGCCGGAAACGATCAGAAACACGAAAGGGTACATGGAAACGGTCATGACGAAGATAATGCCGCTCTGGCTGTAAATATTCCAGGGCACGGAGCCGACGGAGAAGAGGTTTTGGATGAACCGCGTCACGTAACCCACCGGGCCGATCAACTGAACCCAGCCCATGGCCGCAAAAAGAGGGGGGATGGCAAAGGGAAGCAGGAAAAGAAACTTGATGGCTGATTTATAGGGAATATCCGTCCGTACGACAATAAAGGCGATAAGGGTGCCGAAAATCGTGGCGAAGAAAGTCGATGCACAGGCGACAATCAGACTGTTCTTTACGGCGGCGAAATTATCCGGTCGGCTGAATACCTCGTAGTGAAGGGCCAGGCTGAATTTTCCGTCGACGACGACGCTCTGGATCAATACCTGAAAAAGCGGGTAGGCAATGAAATAGATGACGAAGGCGCTCAGCAGCGCCATCAGCATATACTTGGGATAATCGAACAGGGAAGCGAACAGTCCGGGTACTTTTCGAGCCGTAGCTTTCATCCGATACTCACCTGCCGACTGCTTCTTTGCGGCGAAGCACTCCGCCCACGGGGCGGGGGTTTCCAAGCCCCGCCTGCAGGGCGGACTTGCGGGCAGCGCTCCCGGTCAGGGGGCGTCTGCGGGTCAGAGGAATCGCATGCAGACATCAGGCCTGCGGCCTGCTGCCCGTCCGCTTCGGGGGCATCGGCTTCCTAATGCTGCAACACTATTTTCAAGTCCCCCTTCGAGATGCGATCCACCTGACGAGACCCCGAGAGGCCGATCATTTGTATATCGTCCGGAATTTCTCACGGATCTCCTTGCCATGCAGCCTCATCGCCTCGTATGGGATCTTCAGGGACTTGATTTCTCCGGCTCTCGGGAAACCCGGAGGCGGCTCCACATCGTCGCGAACCGGCGTGAGGTATCCCTTTTTGGCAAGGAACGTCTGCCCTTCCTTGCTCAAAAGGTAGTCGACAAAAAGTTTCGCCCTCGCCGGATTCGGGGCGCTTGCAGGAATGGCCAGAGGACTCTGGACCGCGACGGCGCCGTCCTCCGGCGCCTTGTAGGCCACGGGCGCCCCCTCCGCGGCATGAACACCGATGACGTAATCGATCCCTTTTATGACGGAGAATTCGCCCGAGGTAAGCCCGCGGGTCACGTCTCCCGTACCTCTGAGAACCTTTACGCCGTTGGCCGCGGCCATTTCCCACCACTTCCAGCCATAGTTCTTGTCCTCCACTAGGGCGGCAAGGGTGGTGAAGGACGTGCCGCTGTGAAGCGGGCTCGCCATTGCAGCCTTGCTTCCGAACTTGACGTATTCCCACCATGTTTTCGGAACGTCTTTTTTGGGTATCAACTTGGTGTTATAGGCAAACCCCATGCTGAAAACACGGCCCGCGATATAATAGCTGTCCCTGTCTTTGAGCCAGTCCGGAACAAAAGCGGCATGCGGAGACTTATACTGCATCAGCAGTTTCTTGTCCTTTAGCTGCATGGCGAAACTGGGGTCGGCGCCCCAGATGACGTCGGCGCGGATTTTGTCGGCCTGCGCTTCGGCCCACACCCTCGTTGCCATCTCGACAGCCCCGGAATAGAAGACTTCCACCTTGATGTTCGGGTACAGTTTCTCGAAGTGCTGCACAAGCGGATCGACAAAGTCGAGCTGCATGGATGTGTAGAAATTGACGGTTCCGCGGGACTCTTTCGGTTTGTCGGCGGCAGCCGCTGAAAGAGACCAAATCAAAAGAACTGCCAGGAACGAGGAAACTATCTGATTTCTTTTCATGAAGCACACCTCCCTTTCATTCTGATGGTGGGTCGGTTTTAATTGATTGATGAATAATAGTTTTCTTTTCGAGGTGTTACCGTAAAATAAACAAATATGTTCTGTCAAGGGAAAACGTTGCGCGGGTGCGAACACCCTGTCGCGCGAATGGCCCTTGATAATCGGGCCGATCTCGGGTAGGATTTCGCTCCATTGTATGAGGGGTTGAGGGATGGCGGCGCAGGAGAAACGAACGAGGCTGTTTTTACACCTCAAGAAATGGCTGGAGAAGGCGGTTGCCGACTACGGCATGATCGCCGCCGGCGATCGCGTCCTGGTGGGCGTCTCGGGCGGGATGGACAGCCTGTCGCTCCTGGACCTGCTCGACACGCCCATGGTGCACACCCCGCCTTTTTCGCTCATCGCCGTCAACATCGACTGCGGCTTCGACCCGTCCTACGAGGGATACGACCGGCTCGAGGCCCATCTGAAGGCGGGGGGCTACGACTATGTCCTGGAGAAGACGGACATCGGGCCCCTTGCCCACAGCGACTTCAATCGGAAGAACCCCTGCTTTCTCTGCTCGCGCCTCCGGCGCAGGCGGATCTTCGAGATCGCGGCCGCAAGGGGGTGCAACAGGATCGCCTTCGCCCACCACCGGGACGACATCATCGAGACGCTGCTGATCAACCTCTTCTACGGGCGGGAGATCAGCACGATGCTGCCGAACCAGCGGATCTTCGGGGGGGAGCTCCACATCGTCCGGCCCCTGGCCTACATCCGGGAGGATCTGGTGAAGAAGTACGCCGGGGAGCGGGGATTTCCCGTCATCGAGAACGGCTGCCCCACGAGTCGGGTGTCCCGGCGCCGCTACGTCAAGGACCTGCTGGGGCGGCTCGAAGATGAAAATCCGCGGATCCGGGAGAACATCTGGAAGGCGATGGCGCACGTGAAGCCGGATTACCTGCCTGCCAGGATCGGCGGAGACGCGAAGCGGGTGAACAGGCCCCCGTCCGCGGCGGAAAAGCCGGTGCGGAGGGGCGAAGCGGCGGGACGGGAATGCACGCCGCCATTCCTTTCGTGATGCCCTCCCGTCGGGGACGGCGAGATGCTTCACCTTTGTAGGCAAGTCGGTCCGGAGCGGGCGCCTTTCGACAGGGTCCGATGGGGAGTGACATCCCCGGATGCGCCCGGTGAACGGCGGCTTTGCCCGTTGAGGAAATAAAGGTACAGGAAAGAGCCGGTGGCAAAGAAGGAAACCGCGGAAAAGCCCATCTGCCAGAACAAGCGGGCCCGGATGAACTATTTCATCGAAGAGACCTACGAGGCGGGGATCGCCCTCGTGGGGACCGAGGTGAAGGCGTTGCGCGACGGCCGGGCGAACCTCAAGGACAGCCATGCCTCTGTCAGGGACGGCGAGCTCTACATCTACGACCTGCACATCAGCCCCTATACGCACGGGAACCGGGCGAACCACGAGCCGCTCCGGGTCCGCAAGCTCCTCATGCACAAGCGGGAGATCCGGCGCCTCTACGGCAAGTCGCAGGAGAGGGGGCTGGCGCTCATCCCGCTGCGGATGTATTTCCGCAACGGCAAGGTGAAAGTGGAGATCGGCGTGGGGCGGGGAAAGAAGCTCTACGACAAGCGGGAGGACATCAGGCTCAAGGAGGACCGCCGGGCGATGGAGCGGGGCCTCCGGGGGAAGAACAGGGAGGCCTGACCTGCGCGACCGCCGCCGGCGGCCGTCATGACCCGGATGGATCGCATACCGAAACCGGCACGGCCATGATAAGCGTCTTTGTCCCTGTGAAGAGGAAGGGGCCTCCATGACCCAGTTGCAATGCCGCCTTGACTATTCCATTTCCTTTCTTTACGAGGCCCGCTAATGCATTGTCATCATTCCGCGCTGCATATTGAAAACCGATCGACACCGACAGGGGCTTGGTCCGCCGCTATGAAGCGCCGCAGGAACTGACACCGCCCTCGGGGCAAGGCGTTCCGTGGGGGCAAAAAAAGGGAGGGAGGGAATCATGAAAATCACGTTACGTATTCAGTTGGTCGCGCTGCTGCTTGCCGTGCTGGCGGCGCCGGCGGCATGGCTCTGGTGCGATCCGGCGGCCGCGCAGTCCTATCCCGTGAAGCCGGTGCGCGTGGTGGTCGCATGGCCGCCGGGCGGCTCCAACGACATGGCGGGTCGCGTCGTGGCGCTGAAGCTGTCGCAGGTCACGGGCCAGTCGTTCTTCATCGACAACCGCAGCGGTGCGGCCGGTACGATCGGCGCCGACGTGGTGGCGAAATCGCCCCCGGACGGCTATACGCTGCTGGTCCATTCCACCACGCACGTGGGAAACCCCTGGCTTTACAAGAAACTTCCCTACGATACGTTCAAGGATTTCGCGCCCGTCGCCCTGATCGCCAGCCAGCCGGGCGTGCTGGTTGCGAATCCGTCGTTTCCGGCAAAAACCGTCAAAGACCTGATCGCGCTTGCCAAGGCGAAACCGAAATCGATCAACTTCGGATCGTCGGGCAACGGGAGTCTGCCGCACCTGTCGATGGCGCTGATCGAACAGATGGCGGATGTGGACCTCGTGCATATCCCGTACAAAGGAGGCGGACCGGCGATTACGGCGCTCCTGTCCGGTGAAACGCAGGTCATGGTTGCCACACTGGCCAGCGCCATGGCGCAGATCCAGGCGGGGCGGCTGCGGGCGATCGCGGCGACGTCGGGAAAACGGCTGAAAGCGCTGCCCGATGTGCCGACGCTTGCCGAATCCGGTTTGCCGGGCTATGACATGAACGCGTGGATGGGGATACTGGCGCCCGCCGCCACGCCAAAAGAGATCGTGGACAGACTCAACGGGGAGATCACCCGCGTTCTGCAGATGCCGGACGTCGTCCAGCAGCTCACCGCTCAGGGCGGCGAGCCGTGGATCATGACGCCCGAGCAGTTCGCCGAGCGCATGGCCGAGGATTACCAGAAGTACGGCAAGCTGATCAAACTCACCGGCGCCACGATCGAATGACGGGTCGCCGGCATGGGGGCGGGCGGTTCCATGCTGACCGGGCGCCGGTCATGACAGGTCCGGTGGGGATTCCGGTCCGCCCCGCCGCATGGGCAATGGCCGTCAGGACCGCGCTCCGGCCAGGGTCGGAGCGCGTCGCTCCACCCCGCGGGATCGCGGTCAGATGACGCCCTCCTTCCGGAAGGATTCAATCTCCCCGCTGCTATACCCCAGGCCCGCAAGGATGGTTTCCGTGTCCTGGCCCAGAAGCGGCGGCGGTGATTGGGCGGCCACGGGGGTCAGCGATGCCCTGATCGGAGAGTTGACCGCCCTGATCTTCCCCTCCCTGGGGTGATCCAGCTCGATGATCATGCCGCGGGCCTTCACCTGCGGCGACTCCACCATTTCCTTCACGGTGTTGACGGGGCCGCAGGGCACGCCCCGCTTCTCCAGCAGCGCGAGCCAATGCTCCTTGGTGTTTTCCGCGAACGCCTTCTCCAGGATGCCGATGAGGGCATCCACGTTCCCGACCCGGTCCGGCTTCGACAGGAAGCGCTTGTCGCTCTTCACATCGGCCAACCCCAGGGCATCGCAGAGATTGCAGAACTGCTCGTCGGTGCTGGCCGTGACCGTGAAATACCCCGTTTTCGACTTGAAGGCCTGGAAGGGGACGATGGAAGGGTGGCGGCTGCCCAGCGGCCCCGGGACCTGTCCGGTGGCGTGATATCTGGCAACGGCATTTTCCATCAGCGCGACCTGGCAATCGAACATGGACAGATCCAGATGCTGCCCCCGGCCGAGCCTGTCGCGCGCCCGGAGGGCCCCGGTAATGGCCACGGCGGCGTAAAGACCCGCCGCCATGTCCGCGATCGAATAGCCGACCCGGACAGGTTCCCCGTCAGGATACCCCGTGATGCTCATGATCCCGCCATAGCCCTGAATCACCATGTCGAAGGCGCCCTTGTCCCTGTCCGGGCCGGTTGCGCCGAATCCCGATATGGAGGCATAGACGATCTTTCGGTTCACGGCCGATATCCGCTCGTAGTGGAATCCGAGGCGCTCCATGACGCCGGGCCTGAAATTTTCGATCAGGACATCGGCATCCGCCACGAGCTGCAGAAAGATTTCTTTCCCCTGCGCGGATTTCAGGTTCAGCGTCAGCCCCTTCTTCCCCCGGTTCAGGCTCATGAAATAGGCGCTTTCGCCGTTGATGAAGGGGGGCGTAGTGCGGGTCACACATCCCGTGAGGGGCGGCTCCAGCTTGATCACCTCCGCCCCCATGTCGGACAGGATCATCGTGCAGTACGGCCCGGAAAGAAAGGTGGTGAGATCAAGGACCTTGATATCGCCGAGCATTCCCATCATGGTTGTTCCCATTTCCAGCGGCACCTCCTCAAGGGACCCGCTGCGGCAGCGGTCCTCCCTGCCCGGCCGGACCCATGTGCACCGTTACGCGCGGATCCCGCCCGTTCTCGGATCGCAGGCACAGGCCTTCGCTGCATACCATCCTGTGATAGGAAGATTCTGCGACCTTCTGGCCTGCTGCCGTGTATCTATGGTGTACAGCGTGAATCGGGCAATGACTGAACACCGATTTGTCCGGTCATGTCAAGCGTTTTGTGCCCGGAGTTTTTTGTCCGGATCCTTGACTTCCGGATAAGAAAGACCTATCATACAGACAAGAAAGTGCTCTTTCACACCGCTTCACATCCATGGGGGCGTCACGGTTTCGACGGGGATGCGTGAAGCTGCATAAGCGTACCGAGGTTCCTGCAGGCCTCGTAAAACAGGCAGGAAAATATAATCGCAGACAACTACGATTACGCAGTAGCCGCTTAGTCGGCTACCGTCTCCCCGGTTTCGCCCGTCGGGCCGGTCTGGAGGCGTCATGCAGGCGGGATAACCGCTTTCTCACGCCTGGGGGGAGAGGGGCGAAAAACGAACAGGATAGCGACTGAAGGATCCTGCTTCCGGGAGCCATCAGAAGCGAAACCCAAAACAGAAGCTATGTACGTAGAAAGTGCAGTGGAAGGTTTCCGGACGCGGGTTCGACTCCCGCCGCCTCCACCATTATATCAAATACCCAGGTCGTTTTTCCCTTGCAAGTATATCCGGGGGAAGGCGACCCTCATATCCCTATAGATGTTTTCCATGTCGTCCGTTTCGTTCTGGAAGCACCGGATCGATGCGCGGATAGTCATACAGCCCGCGGGCCGGATGGCGCAGCGTCCCTGATTAGGAATACCCGCATTTCTGTCTTGACGATTGGGGAGACCCTTATCCGGCATATCATGCAATTCACCCGTCCCATGATGACAGGAGGTATCGTAGCGGGTGTCATACCTGCCTGTTCAGCTCTGCGATCAGCTGCTTCAGTTCCCCGCGGTCGAGTTCCACGGCAACCCTGCCGCCCCCCGGGTGTGAAAACATGAGGGTTGCCCCGGTTTCCGTCTTGTCGACCTGCCACCGCGTTTGAGGGGGGAGCTTCACTTTCTCTGACAGCCAGTCATCGGCTTTGAACTCAGCAATCTGAAGCAGGACGCCGAAGGCATGGCGGGGATGAATGAAGACCTCTTTCCAGACACCGCCGGGATACTCGTTGTAACCGAAGAAGGGAATGTCGTGTTCCTCCAGGTGCCCCATGGCCTTGCGGATGTCCGGCGTCTGGAGGGTAATGTGATGAACACCGCCCTCCCTTCCCTTCAAAAATCCATCCAGGAAGCTTCCCGTCCCCGTGGGCGAGATGATCTCCAGCCGTGACAGATCACCGAGTGAAAAGATCTGCCAGAAAAATTTTGTCCTGGGATCGTCCGCGCCCGCACCGGCGACCGCCCCCAGGATGGAGCGAAAGAAATGCTCGGCCTTTTTCTGATCCCTTACCGCGATGGACACATGATCGATGCGTGATATCAAAGTCTTCTTTCCTCCCTGTCAGCGTGGTGATGATACGCCGGATCCGACAGCCGCATGAAGCACTCGAAATCTTTTTCTCCTCAGGTCCCCTGCAGGCGGTGCGCGATCGATCGGGCGCATACCCGCGCTCCATCGAGCCGCGGCTCCTCCTTTGGCGGGGGCATGGCGATCAGTTCCCGCAGATACGGATTCCAGTCGCCCCGCCTGAAGTCATGCTGAGGGATTTCCAGTGTCCTCGCCCATCTGTTTGCATCCGGGCGGAGGATCTCGTCCTCCCTGAAACCTTCCCTGGGGGGGAACAGGAGCGCGGTCTTGCATGAAATGCAGTCGGCGAGTATCCCGTAACCCAGCTTGCAGACTGCAGCATCGCACACGGTGAGGAGGTCGACGAAATCCAGCGCCCCGCCCGGCGGAACGGCACGGACATTCTCGCACGGAACGCCCGCCACGGGTTCGGGAACCACAAACAGAAATTCGCCGCTGTTGCGCGCAGCACCGAACAAGGTGTCGCGGGAGACGGAATGCCGCATCCCTATGAGCACGCGGGGCCGAGTATCCCGGGCATCGAGTCCCGCCAGGCCGAGGATCTCGGCACGCTCGCGCAGGCTCCTTCGCGCCACCAGCGGGACGTCCACCACCTCCGGGAACGCATGGAAGGGATGGCTGAACGGCAGCCTCAGACAGGTATGGATTCTGCCGTATCCTTCTCGTATGCGACCCAGAAGGACCGAACGGGTGTCTCCGTGCCGGCAGTAAGGCTCGTAGATCCAGTCCCAGGTGAAATTGCAGACCGCCATCGCGGCAACGCCGGCCGCCGCCGCGACATCCCCGGCAAGATGGGGGATGTCGGCCACTATGAGCGAGGCCCCGCTCTGCCGGGTGAAGGCAACCTCCGACGAGACCACGGAGGGGCTGCCGCGAAGGAACGCCTCAGCCCGATCGATTGTCGCGCCCGGGTTGATGGTCAGCGCACCATTCTCCTCTGCCACCCCGGAATCAAACCCGACAGACGCGACGTCCGCTGACCCCGGTGGAAGACCGGCGAAAAGCCAGCCCGGTGCCGGTGTCCGCACATGAACCACACAGTCTGGCATCACCTGCAGCAGCTGAGTCATTATTTCGGCGGAGCGGATCGCATGGCCGTACCCGTGACCGCTCACATAGTATATGATGACGCGCTTCTGCTGCATTTCCTGCAATTGCTCCGGCTGCGCGGTTTGCTCTCTCGCCCATGAGATATACGGATTCGTCTGTCATTGGAAGCAAAAACATCACGGAAAGGCCAGGGAAACCGCCTGTCCGCCGACCCGTTTGGTCATTTTGCCTACCCGTGAAATCACGAGCCTTCCCGTCCAGCCGTCAACCGACCACAGAAGCGGGGCAAGTCCACAACCGCCGCGAAACCGACCTGAAGAGTCGGGAAGCCGGGATAGGTTCGCCTGCCCGCTAAAACCTTTTTTTGATCCAGCGGATCACGGTGCCCAGGAGGGGGACCTTCTCATAGACCACTGCCGTGTCCCAGTAGTCCTGGTGGAAGGTCACCCTGCCCTTCGCGTCGTACCGGACGTGTGACATCCCCGCCGTCTGGATGGGATCGTCCGGGCTGCGCTTCATCGTAAGGTGCATGACCCAGCGGAAATAGTAGTTGCCCTCGTGGACGGCCCTCGCCTGGATGTCGAATGTGCAGGTCTGAATACCTTCGGCGCTATTGAGGAAATAGGCCTCCATCGCATCGATCCCCACGACCTCCTTGAACCCGTCCCGGAAATAGGCGCCGTCCGCATAAAGCCCCCGCAGCCCTTTCCGGATCGCCTCGGAAGAAAAGACCCGGTAGAAATCCACGAAGCGCGCAATCGCCTCTTTCTCCAGTTCGGACCCGGGTTGCGGGCTCCCGACCTTCGCCGGGTCCGTCTCCGCCAACGCCCGTTCATACCGTATCATGTTGCCTCCTTCCTGAACCCGGTGGGTGCACCCCGCAGTGATCATCAGAAACACGCACAGGAAGACCGCTATCCCTTTTCTGTAACAGATCATTCTCCAATTCCTTTCTCCCGTCTGAGGGCTTCGAATCGCGAGCGGATCTCCTCCACGCGCCTGCGGTTCACGCCCAGATCGGAATTACCGACGCGGGACGCCGACCGCACGTGGATCGTCCTGGTCCCGCCGTCCAAGAGAAACTTCACGTCGTCCACGAATCGGAAGAGGGCCGAGGTAAATGAACCAGCTTCTGGACATCAGCCCTTCACCCCTCCGGCTCCCTCCTCAGGACCATCTGCAGGTCCCCCGTGGCGCCGGTGGCGAAGCCGGCCTCACAGGAGGCCAGGTAAAAGACCCATTTGCGGCGGAAAGCGCTTCCGATCCCCATGGTTTCGAGCGCCGGTGTCTGTGCCTGGAAGCGGTTCCGCCACTCACGAAGGGTTCGGGCATAGTGGGGCCCGATCTCCTCGGTTTCGACAATCGCCAGGGACGTCCCGCGGAGGGCCGCCCGTATCGCCCCGGGCGAGGGGAGATGGCCGCCCGGAAAGATGTGCTTGCGGATCCAGTCCATGCCCCGCCGGTAGTCGTCGTAGCGCTCGTCGGGGATCGTGATCGTCTGGAGGGCCATGAGGCCCCCGGGTTTGAGAAGGCGCCCGCAGCAGGAAAAGAAGGTCCCCAGACGGCGGTGGCCGACGGCCTCGAGCATCTCGATGGAGACGATGCGGTCGAAGCGGCCCTCGATATGCCGGTAATCGGCCAGGCGGATTTCGATGCGATCTGTCAACCCCTCCTGCCGGACCCGCTCCCGCGACCACTCCCTCTGCGCCGGGGAGACGGTGATCCCCGTGACGCGGCAGCCGGACTGCCGGACCGCCTCGACGGCGAAGCTGCCCCACCCGCAGCCGATCTCCAGAACATGGTCCTCCGGGCCGATGCGCGCCTTGGCGGTCATATCCCGCAGCTTGTTGCGCTGGGCCTCCTCCAGGGTGTCCGCCGGTGAGAGGTACCGGGCGCAGGAGTAGGTCATCGAGGTGTCGAGAAATGCCCTGTAGAAGTCGTTGCCGAGATCGTAATGGGCGCGGATGTTGCGGCGACTCCCCGGGATGGTGTTTGCCCGAAGGAGGTGGGAGACCCTGTCCCGGAGGCGGAAAAAGGCGGACGAGAGGAAATTCCCATCCAGGAGGTGATGGCGGTTGGCGATCAGCACCTTGAAGAGCCGCGCCAGGTCCGTGCTGTCCCAGTCGCCGTCGGTATAAGACTCGCCGAGGCCGATATCGCCTCCCAGAAAGGTTCGGGAAAAGAAGCGGTTGTCGCGGACCGCCATATCCGCCCGCGGCTCCGAAGCGGGGTCGCCGCAGTCGATGTGCCGACCCTCCGGCAGGGCGATCCGCAGGAAGCCCCGATCGATCCGGCCCAGCCGCGTCAGGATGTACCCCCGGCAGAATCTCTGCCATGACGAGGGAGGGGGCCTTCTGATCGTCATCCTGTGGAGGGGAACGGGTTTGGGGTGATAGGGCAGCTTCCTGAAGAAATAGAGTTTCATCGCCTCCCGGTAGATCCGCGACATCGTCATGTGGGGGAGCAGCGGGTGCAGAAGGAGCATCCGGAGCAGGGACCGGTTGTTGAGCGGCATTCTGAGTCCCGTGAGTTCCGCCGTAAAGGCGAGGGCCTCCCCGCGCTTTAAATCGATATGGACCGCCAGTTCGCTGCGGATGTCGCCGAAGGTGAACTCGTAGGTACCCGTCATGTCGTTGAAAGGAGAGACATGGAAGGCCTTGGGCGCCGTGAAACGGGCGGGGAAACCCCCGGGTTCGCCTTCCGCGTGCCGAAGCAGATAGACGTGCCGTTCGCCGAAGGTGTTGTTCACCTCCGCGACGGCGCACTGCAGCCCCTCCGCGGCGTTGAAGACGTAATAGAAGCTCACCGGGTTGAAGACGCGGCCGAAATGGCGCGGCGAGGTGACGAGGATGATTCGCATCGCCCGGCCGTCGATCCCCTCCGCCGAGAGGAAATGAAGC
>JBFMBA010000426.1:0-3821 GCA_040755475.1 Thermodesulfobacteriota bacterium | reverse complement strand
AAAAGATCGGACTGAAGATCCTCGTCATTCTGCTGATCCTGTCGGTACTGGCGGAAGTGACCGATTTCGCGGTCAGCGTGGCCGGAGCCGTGAAATTCGGGATCTCCAGGCGGGGATTCTGGATCATAACGACCGGGGGGTTCATCGGGGCTTTTCTGATGACCCCCTTTCTTCTTGGTCTGGGAATGCTGATCGGATCCTTTCTCGGCGGCTTCATTGCCATGGTGGCGATGGAGCTGCTGGCCCGCAGCGGGCTCAAACCGACCCTTCGGGCATCCTACGGGGCCATCCTGGGCAGGATGGCGGGGATCTTTGTGAAGGGTCTGTTCGCCATGATCATGGTGGTCATCACGTTAACCAGCATCTATTCCTGAGGAAGCATGCATGAGCAAAAAAAAATCCAAACTTCGTGAGTACATCGAGGCGATCCTTCTGGCCATCGTGATCGCCTTCTTCATCCGGACCTTCGTCATCCAGGCATATAAAATCCCCTCCGGTTCCATGAAGCCGACGCTGCTGATCGGTGACCATATCCTGGTGAGCAAATTCAATTACGGTGTGAAGCTGCCCTTTTTCCGGTCCACCCTGATTCCGATCGGAACCCCCAAGCGGGGGGACATCGTCGTGTTCATCTACCCCGAAGACCGGTCCAAGGATTTCATCAAGCGGCTCATCGGCCTTCCCGGCGACACGATAGAGATCCGGAACAAGAAGGTCTTTCTCAACGGCGCTCCCCTGAACGACACCTACGGAGTGCATGTGGACGCCCTCATCCTGCCCGGTTCGGTTCAGTCCAGGGACAACTTCGGCCCGGTCAAGGTGCCCGAGGAGTCGATCTTCGTCATTGGGGACAACCGGGATGAGAGCTACGACAGCCGCTTCTGGGGTTTTGTCAGCATGAAGGACGTCCTGGGCAAGGCCCAGATCATCTACTGGTCCTGGGACAGCGAGGACAGCTGGGTCCGCTGGAGCCGGATCGGCACGGTACTCAAATAGCACGAAGGGAAACGGCAGAAGACCGAGGAACGACTATTGGTGAACAGGAGGTCCCCATGAAAAGGAGGGTCTGCGGCATCCTGCTTGCCGCATCGCTCATGGTGCTCATCTCGACCCCGCTTTTTGCCCGGGTCGTGGATGTGGACGCCATTTCCGATCAGGGTCAGAACTTTCCCGTCTATTCGATCACCCCGTACAACATCCGCACCAGCACCTTCCGGGCCTATGTGGAGGCCGTCAGGGGCAGGCATTACGGCATCCGGGTGCGCAACAACACGGGCCATCGCCTCGGACTGGTGGTCGCCGTGGACGGCAGGAACATCCTCTCGGGAAGCAGGTCCACCCTGCGCAGAGACGAGCAGATGTACATCCTGAACCCTTACTCGGGCGGCACCTTTGACGGGTGGCGGACCGCCCCCAATCAGGTCAACCGTTTCTACTTCACCGATGCCGGGGACTCCTACGCGGGCGCCTGGGACGACCATTCCGCCATGGGGGTGATCGCCCTCGCCGTCTTCTTCGAGAAGATCCATCATTACCCATACGTGCCGCCGGCCATGCCCGAGGAGAAAACCGGCCAGCGGGACCGTGCCGAATCCCAGCCGGGAACGGGCTTTGGGGAAGGGAAATACTCGCCGTCGCGCCGGGTGGCCTTCGAACCCGAGGAACGGCCGGCGGAAAAGCACTTCCTCAAATACGAGTGGCGGGAGACGCTCTGCAGGAAAGGCTTTCTGAGCTGCCGGCCGCAGCGGAACCGCTTCTGGGACGACGACGATTTTGCCCCCTATCCGCCGAGGCGGTGAGTCGGTGCCGCCACGCCCGTCCATAGCCCGTCGTGCGCAGTGCATGCCCGTGGAGCAGGCCGGCAAGCGGTGCGGCATCGCCGGCGGTGCGGGGCCCGGGGGCCTGCGGCACCCTGTCACCGGCAGGCGCAGGATGGCCTGCCCCGTGACGGACCGATTCACGTTCCGAAGAGCATCAGCGCCAGCATGGTCAGCGACAGGACGGACAGGATCCCCACCGTCAGCCAGGAGACGATGTTCATCACCAGGGAGTTGGTGTGCGCCCCCATAATCCTGCGGTCGTTGACCAGGACCAGCATGAAGACCAGGATAACGGGGAGAATCGCCCCGTTGATTACCTGTGAATAGTACATGATCCGGATCAGCGGCATGTCCGGAAGGAGAATGATCCCTGCCCCCAGAAAGACCATCAGCGAATAGAGGCCGTAGAACTGGGGCGCTTCCAGGAACTTGTGGTTGAGGCTCGACTCCCAGCCGAAGGCCTCGCAGATCGTATAGGCGGTGGAAATGGGAAGGATGGAGGCGGCAAAGAGCGAGGCGTTGAGGAGCCCGAATGCGAACAGCCAGGAAGCGTAGTTGCCGGCCAGCGGCGCGAGCGCCTGGGCCGCATCCTTGGCGCTTTCGATCCGGACGCCGTTCTGGTGAAGGGTTACCGCGCAGAGCATGATGATGAAGAAGGCGATCACATTCACCGTCACGGATCCGATCACCACATCCATCCGCGTGAAGGGGTAGTCATCCGCCTTGAGCCCCTTGTCGACCACCGAAGACTGAAGGTAGAACTGCATCCAGGGGGCGATCGTCGTCCCGACCAGACCCACGGCCATCGTGATCCATCCCGTTTCCAGCCGGACGGTCGGTTCGATAAGGGCGGTCCCGATGGCATGCCAGTCCGGTTTGCCCATATAGCCGGAGATGATGTAGGAAAGATAGAACAGGCAGGCGAACAGGAACACCTTCTCCACGGACTTGTAATTCCCCTTGACGACCAGCCACCAGACGACGGCGGCGCTCACCGGCACCGAGATGTACCGGCTGACGCCGAAAAGCTCCATGCTCGCCGCGACGCCCGCGAATTCGGAAATCGTGTTGCCCAGATTGGTGAAAAACAGGACGATCATCAGGTAAAAGGTGATCCTCGCGCCGAACCGCTCGCGGATCAGATCGGAAAGCCCTTTGCCGGAAACCACGCCCATCCGGGCGCACATCTCCTGGATGATGATCAGCGCACCGGTGATCGGGATCAGCGTCCACAGGAGGGTGAGCCCGTATTCCGAGCCGGCCAGGGAATAGGTGGTGATCCCGCCGGCATCGTTGTCCACGTTGGAGGTGATGATCCCCGGACCCACGAGCGCAAAAAAAAGCGCGAGGGACTTCCCGTATTTTTTCCCCATCAGGGCCTGCCATTGACCGCGGAGGACCCCGGTACGTTTCTCACCCATTCCGACCTGCCGCCTTCCTCCTGCATCACCCTATCTGCCCAGGTTGGGCAGCACCACCTCGAGAAGGTTCTTGAAGAGGATCACCCCTTCCAGCCGGTTGTCGTCATCCACGACCGGCATGGCCAGCATGCCGTATTTCGCGAATTGGCTGGCTATGCTGTTCTTGTGCTCCTCGATGTGCACAGCGACGACCCGGGTATCCATCAGTTCCGCGAGGGTCTTCCCGGGATCGGCCACGATCAGCTCCCGCAGGCTCAGCACGCCGAGGACACGTTCCCGGGCGTCGACCATGTAGAGGTAATAGATCAGATCCATATCCTTGGCTTCGCGCCGGATCGTCTCCATCGCCTCGCCCGCCGTGCGCTCGGGAGGAAAACTGAAGAATGAGGTGGTCATCAGCCCTCCCGCCTTCTCCTCGGGATGGGCCAGGAGCTCTTTGACATCCTGCGCCACATCCTTTTCCATCTCCTTGAGAATCCCTTCCGCCTTTTCCCTGGACAGATCGCCCAGCAGGTCCGTCGCTTCGGAGAGCGACATCTCCTCGATGATGTCCGAGGCGTTGGCCATGTCCAGATCTTCG
>JBFMBA010000425.1:0-2564 GCA_040755475.1 Thermodesulfobacteriota bacterium | reverse complement strand
CTGCCTGGTTCTCGCGGGGCTTGCCGTCGATTTCGGTGGGGTGCGGGCCGTCGACGGGGTCAGTCTGACGATCCAGCCGGGAGAAAGGCGCGTCCTGATGGGGCCCAACGGTGCCGGAAAAACGACGCTGTTCAATCTCCTCAGCGGGATTTACGCGCCGAGCGGCGGGCGCATCGTCTATTTCGGAACGGATATCAGCCGATACCCCACCTATCGTCGGGCCGCCCTGGGGATCGCCAGAACCTATCAGGTAACCAATCTGTTCCGCAGCCTTACCGTGGCGGAAAACATTCTGATGGCCTGTCAGGCGCTGGAGCGGACGAAATTCGTCATGTTCCGGACCCTCTCCTCCTATCGCGGCAACATGGAGCGCTGCGATGCCGTTCTCAAAGCGTTCGATCTATGGGAGAAGAGGGGCGAACTGGTGAAGAACCTTTCCCACGGAGACCAGCGACGGATCGAGGTGGCGATCGCTCTGGCCGAGAAGCCCAGGCTGCTGCTCCTTGACGAACCGGCGGCCGGCCTCTCATCAGCGGAAACCCAGGACCTGACCCTGCTGCTCGGACGGCTCGACCCGTCGATCACGGTTCTGCTGATCGAGCATGATCTGGATGTGGCCTTTGAATTCGCAGAAAGGATCACCGTCCTTCACCAGGGAAAGTTCCTGACGGAGGGGACCAAGGAGGAGATCAGGAACAACCCTACCGTGCATGAGATTTACCTGGGTGTGGAGTGAAGGTATGCTCAAGGTAGTGGATATTCATACCTATTATGGCGACAGTTACGTCCTCCAGGGGGTGAGCCTGGAGGTGTCCACGGGGTCCGTGGTCGCCCTTCTGGGGCGAAACGGAGTGGGGAAGACCACGCTGATCCGGTCCATCGTCGGTTTCACCCCGGCAAGGCGGGGCGCGATTCTCTTCAACGGGCAGGACATCACACGCATGGACCCCTATAAAATCATCAAGCTGGGGGTGGGCCTCGTTCCCCAGGGAAGGCGGGTCTTCTCTTCGCTGACGGTGAGGGAAAACCTGGCGATAGCCGAGCGCTGTCCCGGCGGACGGGGTTGGGATTTCGCCAAGATCTACGCCCTTTTCCCCCGCCTCCAGGAGCGACGCGACCAGAGGGCCAGTACGCTCAGCGGCGGGGAGCAGCAGATGCTGGCGATTGCCCGTGCCCTCATATCGAATCCCCTTTTCATCCTGATGGACGAACCCACGGAAGGGCTGGCGCCGGTTCTGGTGCGGGAAGTGGGCGATGCCATCAGGAAGATGAAGGAGGAGGGTCTTTCCATTTTCCTGGTGGAGCAGAACCTCGCCTTTGCCAGGAAGTTTGCGGATTCGGTTCATCTGATGAGCAAAGGGACGATTGTCTATTCGTCCACCCCGGAGGTACTCTGGGAAGACCAGGAGGCGAAGCACCGCTATCTTGGGGTTTAAGCGGGAATGAAAGGGAAACCGAACATCCCTGCAACGATTCACTCGGGAACCCACACCGGCAGACAGGACGTCATCCGGCGGGTATGATACGGGAAACAGCATGACGGAGTCGGGATTGAGAGGAGGAGAGTGATGTTGGATCTGTTTTCACTGCAGGGGAAAGTGGCCCTGGTCACGGGCGCCGCGCAGGGCATCGGCAGGGAGGTGGCTATCGGCTATGCCCGGTACGGGGCGGACATTGCAGCGGTCGATCTCAACGAGGAAAGGCTGCAAACCCTCAAGAGCGAAATCGAGGCCATGAACCGGCGGTGCCTCCCCCTCCGCATCGATCTGGCCGATGTGGCCCAGATCGAGCGCATGGTGCAAAAGACCGTGACGGAGATGGGTAAAATCGACGTCCTGGCGAACATTGCGGGCGTGAATATTCACAAGCCCGCCGAAGAGATGACGGAGCAGGACTGGGATTTCATCCAGGATGTCAACCTCAAGGCCCTGTTCTTCTGCTGCCAGGCGGTGGGCAAGGTCATGCTGCAGCAGGGAAGCGGAAGAATCATCAACATGAGCTCCGCATTCGGGATCGCGGGCTTCGGCGGCAGAACGGCTTATGCAGCGAGCAAGGCCGCCGTTTCCAACCTCACCAAGACGCTGGCGCTCGAATGGTCGGCCAGAGGCGTTCAGGTCAACGCCCTGGCGCCCGGCCCCGTCTGGACGGAGGCGCGGCACGAGCTGTTTTCCAACCCGGAGTTCTATGCCAATCTGATCAAGAAGGTTCCCATCAACCGAACGGCCAAGCCTGCCGAAATTCTGGGTCCGGCCATCTTTCTGGCCTCCGAAGCCTCGAGCTATGTGACAGGCGAAACCCTTCTGGTGGATGGCGGTTTTTGTGCGCAGTGATCGGGGGGAACACGATTTTCAAGAGGTGCGCAGTGAAATGAAGGTGATCGTCAATTTGATCGGGGCCGAGGCGCGGCTCAAGCAGAAGATATTCGTCGATCCCGCATCGACTGCCCTGCGGGACGTGGTCAAAGCTCTCCAGGACCGGGGCGGGGAGCAGCTGGAGCGCTTCGTGGATGATCGCCTTTCGCCGGTGGATGGAACCGTGATCCTGGTGAACGGGCGCAACTTCCT
>JBFMBA010000424.1:0-7356 GCA_040755475.1 Thermodesulfobacteriota bacterium | reverse complement strand
TTTCAGACCACCAGGAGGAGCGCCGATTGAAGATCGTCAACTGGCTTCTTCTGATCGCCTTCGGGGCCCTGCTCGTCTACGCCTCGCTGGGGTTACCCAACCGCGGCGACACCAACGCGAAGATGCATGCCGAAAAGAGCATGGCGGGCTCGCCGGGAGCGGCATCGTACTATATCCGCAACGCATACCGGGATGCAAAGACGCCGAACATGGTGACGGTCATCCTGGCGGACTACCGGAGCTACGACACCCTGGGCGAGGAAACGGTCATCATGACGGCAGGAATCATCTGCTATCTCCTGCTGCGCAGGAAGCGGACAAAAACGTAAAGGCAAGGGGCCGTAAAGGACGGGACGGATGATCACCTACAAGAACAACCCCATCATTCTGCTGGTCAGCCGGGTGGTTTCCCCTTTCATCATCCTCTTTGCCCTCTACGTAATCTTCCATGGGCACTACAGCCCGGGCGGCGGTTTCCAGGGCGGGACTCTGCTCGCCGCGGCCCTGATCCTGATTCGCCTGTCCGCGGGGCGCGAGATCGCCCAGCTTCAGTTCAAGAGCGTGCTGGGGACACCGCTGGGCTGCCTGGGTGTGTTGATCTACTTCGGCACCGGACTGGCAGCCATGCTTGCCGGGGGGGAGTTCCTGGATTACGCGTTTCTCCCCTTCGGAGGACTGACGGCCGCCGAGATTCGCTCCATCGGCATACTGATGGTGGAGATCGGCGTCGGTTTGGCGGTCATGGCGATCCTGGTGGCGATTTACGACGACCTGCTGGAAGGCTATAAATATGACTGACATTCTACTGGGACATTACGCCTACTGGGGGATCATCGCCCTGCTGGTCATCGGCCTGTACGGCATGATGTTCAAGAACAACCTGGCGAAGAAGCTGATCGGCATGACCATCTTCCAGGTGGCGATCATCATGTTTTACGTCGCCAGCGCCGTCAAATGGGGGGCTACGGTTCCCATACTGGATCCGGCGATCGGGGCGGCCGATGCCGCGAAGTATATCAGCCCGCTGCAGCATTGCCTCATGCTGACGGCGATCGTGGTCGGGGTGGCAACGATTGGCGTGGCGTTTTCCTTGGTCATTGCCATCCACCGGCGGTACAAGACGCTGGATGAATCGACACTTTTGGAACGGATGAAAACATCGTGATCATACAGAACTCGCCGGCGCTGATCCCTCTGCTGCTGCTGGCCTCCGCCATATCCATCCCCCTGCTGGCCATCCGGAAGACGGGCATCGCCTATGTGACGGCCGCGGCAGCCGCCTTCTGCGCCATGGCGATCTCCGCTTTCAATACCTACCGGGTGTGGGAAAGCGGTCCGATCACGTACCACTTCGGCGGCTGGATCCCGCCGATCGGCATCGAGTACGTGCTGGATCCCCTGTCGGCCTTCGTTACACTGGTGGTGAACGTCGTCGCCTTTGTCGTCCTGTGTCACGCCGGCGGTCTGAAGGACCGGGAGATTACCGAAAAGGCGACCCCCTATTATTCCCTTGTGCTGCTCCTTCTGTGCGGCGCCAACGGGATGATCCTGACCGGCGATCTGTTCAATCTCTATGTCTTTCTGGAGATCTTTTCGCTGGCCGGCTACGGCTTGATCGGGATCGGCGAGAAGCAGGCGCCGGTGGCTTCCTTCCGCTATTTGATCATGGGAACGATCGGGGCGTCTTTCTATCTGTTGGGGCTGGGTTTTGTCTATATCGTCACGGGTACACTGAACATGGCCGATATGAAAACCATGCTCCCGCTCCTTTACGGGAATCCCGCCGTGACGGCGGGCCTGACCCTGATAGTCATCGGCATGGGCATCAAGATGGCCCTCTTCCCCCTCCACGGCTGGCTCCCCGACGCCTACACCTACGCCCCCTCCACCAGCACGGCGCTCATCGCCCCCATCGGGACGAAGGTGGCCGCCTATGTGATTCTCCGCGTCCTGTTTTTTGTCTTTGACGTGAAGTTTGTCGACCAGACCCTGCCCGTAACCGATCTGATCGGCTGGCTCGCCGCGGGCGGCATACTCTTCGGATCGGTGATGGCCATCGCCCAGCGCGAGATGAAACGGATGCTCGCCTACAGCAGCGTCGCCCAGATCGGCTACATCGGACTGGGGATCGGGCTGGCCAATCCCCTCGGGCTGATCGGCGCGGTTCTCCATATTCTGAACCACGCCTTCATGAAGGGGGCGCTCTTTCTGGTTGCGGCAAACCTGAGGAAAAACGCCGGCCATTCCGACATCTCGAAGCTCGATGCGACCTACCGAAACAGGCTTCCCTGGAGCATGGCCGCATTCACGCTGGCCGCCCTGTCGATGATCGGACTGCCGCCGACAGCGGGCTTTTTCAGCAAATGGTACCTGGCCCTGGGGTCGATCGACAAGGGGAACTGGGTGTTTTTGGTCGTCATCCTACTGAGCAGCCTTCTGAATGCCGTCTATTTCTTCCGGGTTCTGGAGAAGGTCTATCTCCTTCCGCCGACGGACCCGGAAGCGGGGAAGGCGCTGCCGAAGCTGGCGCGCCGGAGGGCCGTCGGCCAGGAGGAATATTCCCTCATGATTCCGACCGTGGTTCTCTCGTTTTCGTTGCTGCTGCTCGGCCTGTGGAACGCAAATATCGTGAAAGGAATCCTCCAGCGGATCATCCCGCCGGGAATGTAACCGTGATCAGGCCATGACCGATCCCGATCTGTACATATCCGTTTTGCCCTTCTACGCGGTGATCGTGTCGCTCGCCGCGGTGCCCCTGATCCTGATGAGCACGCGGCGGGCCAATCTGCGGGAGTTCTGGACGCTGGCCGCGAGCCTCGTCAAGTTCTCCCTCGTCTTTGCGCTGCTGCCCGGCGCCCTGGAGGGGCGCGTGGCGGTGTTCACCTTCTGGGAGATCTCCCCCGGCATCGCGCTCGCCCTGAAGGCGGACACGCTGGGCGTGTTTTTTGCCCTGATCGCCTCGGGCTTGTGGATTCTCACCTCCTTCTATTCGATCGGCTATGTCCGCGGTCTCGACGAGCATAAGCAGACCCGCTACTTCGCCTCCTTTGCCGTCTGCCTGTCCTCCACGATGGGGATCGCCTTTTCGGCGAACCTGCTGAGCTTTATTTTTTTCTACGAGATCCTGACCATCGCTACCTATCCGCTGGTAATCCATAAGGAAACGAAGGTCGCCATCGATGCGGGAAGGAAGTACCTCGTCTACACCCTCACGGCGGGCGTTCTGCTCATCGCCGCCGCGGCCTGGACCTACCGGTTGACCGGTACCCTCGAATTCCAGGCGGGCGGCCTGTTCGGTGACCTCTCCCTTTCCCCCTCCGTCGTGACGACCCTGTTTCTCCTGTTTCTGTGCGGCGTGGGGGTCAAGGCCGGCATCATGCCCCTGCACAGCTGGCTTCCCGCCGCGATGGCGGCCCCCACCCCTGTGAGCGCGCTGCTGCACGCGGTGGCCGTGGTCAAGTCCGGTGTCTTCGGAGTGGTACGGGTCGTCGGGTTTGTCTTCGGTCCGGAGCTGATGAACCAATTCGGATTGAGCACAATGCTGGCCCTTTGTGCGGGCGTCACCGTGATTTTCGCGTCCCTGCTCGCGTTTCGGCAGGACAATCTCAAACACCGGCTCGCCTATTCCACGGTAGGACACCTTTCCTACATTGTCCTCGGGGCGGCCCTGCTTTCTCCCGCCTCGCTCGTCGGCGGTTTGCTGCATATCGCCAACCACGCCACGATGAAGATCACCCTTTTCTTCTGCGCGGGCGCGATTTACGTGGCCCACCACAAGGAGAAAATCAGTGAACTGGACGGCATCGGCAGGGCGATGCCCTGGACGATGGGAGCCTTCACCGTGGGCGCCGTGGGTCTGGCGGGCGTGCCGCCCGTCAACGGCTTTCTGAGCAAGTGGCAGCTCGGCCTGGGCGCCCTGCAGGCGGGTGAGGTGCTGCCCCTGGCAATCCTGGTGGTCAGCGGCCTGCTCAACGCGGGCTATTTCGCCCCTATCGTCTACCGGGCCTTTCTCAAGAAGGCCGCCGTTCCTTACGAACACGGGGAAGCTGCCCCCGCGATGGTGGTTCCCCTGGTGTTCACGGCCCTGCTTTCCGTGCTGCTGGGATTGAACCCCGATCTGTTTTTTCACTTCTACCGTCTGGCGAACATAATCAGCGGCAGCATACTGGGAGGGGCAGGACCATGAAGACGGTGCTCTGGATTCTGCTGGGAATGGCCGCGGCGGCGTCGCTGCTGGGCGGCTTTGCCGTGCCCCACGATCCCGCCCACGAGGGGTGGTGGAACCGCATCCCCGCTTTTTTCGCGCTGTTCGGTTTTGTCGGCTGCCTGGCGATCATCTATTTTGCCAAGACGCTGGGAAAACTCTTTTTGAGAAAAAAGGGGGATTACTACGATGCCGATTGAGGCGACCTTTCCCCCGGCCCTGGTCCTGCTCGCGGGTGCGCTCCTGCTGCCCCTGATGCCTCGCGGTCTGCGCCCTGCATTCTCCGTCCTCGTCCCCCTGCTCGCCCTGGTCTTCGTCTGGCTTGCGCCGACCGGGATCCATCTGACGATGGAGTTGATGGACTATCCGCTCGTCATATACAAGGTCGACCGGCTGAGCTGGGTTTTCGGGGTGATTTTCGCGCTGATCACGGTGATCGGAAGTATCTTTGCCTTTCACGTCCGGGAGGCGGCGCAGCAGGCGGCGGCGCTCCTCTACGCGGCGGGCGCCCTGGGCGTGACCTTCGCCGGCGACTACATCACCCTGTTCGTCTTCTGGGAGCTGATGAGCCTGCCCTCCACCTACCTGATCTGGGCCAGGGGCACCCGGGAGGCCGAGCGGGCGGGGATGCGCTACCTGATGTTTCACATTTTCGGCGGCGGCCTGCTGTTCGCCGGTATCGTGGCCCATGCGGCCGCGGCGCAAACCATCCTGGTGGAGCCCCTTGCCGACGGCGGGGCCGTTGCGTCGTGGCTGATCCTGGCGGGCGTCTGCCTCAATGCCGCGGTGGTTCCCCTGCACGCCTGGCTTTCCGATGCCTATCCCAGGGCGACGGTGACGGGGGCCGTGTTCATGAGCGCCCTGACCACCAAGACCGCCGTGTATGTCCTGCTCCGGGTCTTCCCGGGCTGGGAGATTCTGATCGTCCTGGGCGTCCTGATGGCCCTCTATGGCGTGGTCTTTGCCGTTCTGGCCAACGACATCAGGGAGATCTGCGCGTACCATATCATCAGCCAGGTGGGCTACATGGTGACCGGGGCGGGTATCGGCACGGAAATGGCGGTCAACGGCTCCACTGCCCATGCCTTCAGCCACATCCTCTACAAGGCGCTCCTTTTCATGGGAACCGGTGCCGTGCTCTACACGACCGGGACCAGCAAGCTCAAGGAGCTCGGTGGACTGGCGCAAAAGCAGCCCCTGGTGCTGTGGCTTTACATGGTCGGCGCCTTTTCGATCTCGGGATTCCCGCTGTTCAACGGATTTGTGAGCAAGTCGATGGTGGTGGCCGCCGCGGGCGAAGCGCACCACACGGCCGCCATGATGCTCCTGCTGCTGGCTTCGGTGGGCACCTTTCTCTCGCTGGGTCTGAAACTGGCCTACGGCACCTGGTTCGGTCCGGACCGCGGCCTGACGCCCAAAGAGCCCCCTCGGAACATGATACTGGCCATGGCGGCCGCGGCCTTTTTCTGCCTGCTCCACGGCATCTTTCCTGGGCTGCTCTACGATATGCTCCCCTACAAGGTCGCTTTTGCCCCCTACACACCGGCCCACCTGGTGGAGTCGTCCCAGATCCTGATCTTCACCTTTGTCGCCTTTTGGGTCCTCCGGGCGAAGGTGGCCGGCGATGCCGGCATCACCCTCGATGTGGACTGGTTTTACCGCAGACCGGCGAACTGGGTGCGGCGCGTCTTTCTGGCCGGGGTCGAGTCCGCCTTCGACCAGGTGGAGTCGATGCTGATCGATGCGGCGCGCAAACTGGCGCTGTTCGGCAACAACCCGATGGCGCTCTTTGCCCCCCGGGCCGGCGAGAAGCAGTTCCTTCCGGACGCCTACAGGCCGGCTATGCAAACCCTGATCGTCTCGGCACTGCTCGCTTTCACCGTACTGACCGTCTGGGGATTCTTCTTTTCTTGATATGATCCATGAATACGAGAGGTTATTGTCTACAGGGGTCGAGAATACATGACCGGCGGTCATAGATTGTCCTTGACCGCCGGCGGGATTCGTGCTATCCACACTCACCGGTTAAACACGGTATGAATTGAATATCACTGATGTTATTGGATTCCAGTCCAGGCATCGAACACAGGGGTGACGGGGTGCTGAAAGCAAGCGAAAAAGTCGGTGCTGTCATGGTGGTGGGGTCGGGGATCGCGGGGATCCAGGCCTCGCTCGATCTGGCCAACTCAGGGATGAAGGTCTATCTCGTCGAGCGGGAGATCAGCATCGGCGGCGTGATGGCCCAGCTGGACAAGACCTTTCCCACGAACGACTGTTCCGCCTGCATCCTCTCCCCGAAGCTCGTCGAGGTGGGACGGCACCCCAATGTGGAGATCATGACGGGCAGGACCGTGGAGGCCCTCGAGGGCGAGGCGGGGCGCTTCAGGGTCCGCCTGACGAAAGCCCCCCGGTTCGTCGACCTCGACAAGTGCACCGGCTGCGGCGACTGTGCGAACGTCTGCCCCGTCTCCGTTCCTTCCGACTTCAACGAGAATCTCAATACCCGCAAGGCAACATACCGGCATTTCCCCCAGGCGATACCCTCCGGCTTCGCGATCGACAAGCTGGGGACCTCTCCCTGCAAGGCGGCCTGCCCCACCCATATCAGCGTCCAGGGGTACGTGGCCCTGATCGCCGAGGGAAAGTTCAAGGAGGCGCTGAAGCTCATCAAGAGGGACAACCCCTTCCCGATCGTCTGCGGCCGCGTCTGCAACCACCCCTGCGAGGAGGCCTGCAAGCGGGGCGAGGTGGACGAGCCGATCGACATCATGCACCTCAAGCGTTTCGTGGCCGACCTCGATCTCAAGGACGAGACGCGCTACATCCCCGAGGTCAAGGAAAAGCAGGGGAAAAAGATCGCCGTCGTCGGCGCGGGCCCCGCGGGCCTCACCGCGGCCTATTACCTGGCGGTCGAAGGCTACGACGTCGACGTCTTCGAGGCGCTGCCCGTAGCCGGGGGCTGGCTTGCCGTCGGCATCCCCGAATACCGCCTTCCCAAGGACGTGCTGAAGGCCGAGATCGGGGTGATCGAGGAGCTGGGCGTCAGGATCCGCCTGAATACTGCTGTCGGCCGGGACATTCCCTTCGAAACGCTCCAGCGGGTCTAAGATGCCGTCTTCATCGGCTTCTGATCTGTCCTCTAGAGCAAGCTG
>JBFMBA010000423.1:0-2297 GCA_040755475.1 Thermodesulfobacteriota bacterium | reverse complement strand
ATTGACACGAATTTACATCGTCCGGACAGAGCTTTCAGGCGGGCTGATCGGGTGGCCTTCGGGATAGAGCAGGTTGAGATTCCTTCTCCATATCTCCTGCACGCAATCAATCATACCTTCCTGCCGGGTGGCGGGTCTCTGGCGAGAGGGCCCCGGCGCCATATCCCCTCGTCACCTCCCTGCTCCTTCGTACCCTGGGGTGCGTTGCGGGACGGGTTCACAAGCGGTCGTCTGCTCCCCCGGATCTCTCAGTGGGTGGCGGGCCGTTGACCGAAACAGGCCGGGGACTCGCTCATCATGCAGTCACCCATGTCTTGAAATACTATTCTATATGGTATAGCATGTCAAACCTTTTATCCGTTCCTGTCAACCGTTTCCAGCACTGCAGGGGATTGACGGCCTGTGGCTGGCCGATTTCGGGATATCCTCCCGTTGTGAACCGCTTGCAGGCGTCAGGAGAGGGCATGCAAGTCCAGCAACGGGACGTACGCAGTCATCTCGAAGGGCACCCATCGCCCGGGCGCATCGGGCTTGCCTTCAGGAAACAAGGACAGGCAGCCATAGAGAAGAGAAGGAGGGCTTTGAAGTGGAACAGGTGACTCAGCATGTGTTTGCGGAAACGAAAGTTCGCGGGTGTGATCCGGGATTCGTCGTGACTTCGGAAGGGATCGTGATGATCGATGTTCCGATTGATCCCGATCACGCCAGGACATGGGCGGAAGAGATCGGCAAGCGCGGACGGGTCCGATGCATCATCAACACGGAGCATCACATGGACCACTGGTTTGGCAACGGCCTGTTTGGGGTCGACACCATCCTGTCCCACGAGGCGGCGCGGGAAGCGATGCAGGCCATGGATCTCGATTATGTCCGGGCACGAACCCGCGTTTTGTACAGCGAACTTCTGTCCATACCGGACGACTACCGGCTCACGTTTCCCAATATCACGTATGCGGATAAAATGACTTATTACTCCGGCTCGCACACCTTTCATCTCATCCATATACCCGGGCACACCGCCGGTCAGACCGCGGTATATATTCCCGAGGAACAAGTCGTATTTACCGGCGATGCCGTGTTTTGCGAAAACTGGACGGCGGTTCATGACGGCACGCCCGAGAAGTGGCTGGATTCGCTGAAAATCATAGAGGGGCTGGACGTACGCGTCATCGTTCCGGGCCACGGGCGCTTGTGTGGTAAAGCGTATCTGGCCACCCAGGCGGCGGTTGTCCGGGGGTATATGGAAGCGGGGGAAAAGGCGCGGGAACGGGGCGCGGATAAAAACGACCTGGATGATGCATCGAAACGGTTGATAGATCCCTACTTCGACATGAAGGACGTGGGTATGAGAGCCGGAATCGTGCTGCCGCCGAATCGCCCGCGACCATGAGGCCGCCGGCGATTCGGCGCATCGAAAAAAGGGCACTTCCTTACCGGGAAGCCCCGCCCTGTGGGCGGGGAGCTTCGCACGGGTGACAACATGCAAAAGAATTCCGCTGCGGCAGACACAAACCGATCGATCGTCAGGACCTACTGCGACCGCTGCCATTGTGCGTGCGGGGTGCTGGTCCACCTGGAAGGCGGCAGGGCCGTCAAGGTCGAGGGGGACCCCGACTGTCCCGTCAACGAGGGAGCCCTCTGCCCGAAAGGGCTGGCCGTCCTGCAGATGGTCTATCATCCCGACAGGATCAGACAGCCCTTGAAGCGGCTCGGCAGGAGAGGAGAAGGCCGGTGGCAGGCCATCTCCTGGGAGGAGGCTTACGAGTCGACGGCCGCCCGGTTCAACGAGGTGCTCGGGAAATACGGGCCTTCAGCCGTCACATGGTCCTGGGGGGATGCCGCCCTGCATTGCCATTATCTGACCAAACAGGCTTGGCTCTGCGCCATGAACGCCCCCAACCATTTTCATTCCGACGCCCATTATTGCTTTCACCCGGTCATGATCGCCAACAAGCTCACATACGGCGATTTTATAACCAGCGAAACGGGCCCCGATTACCAGAACGCGAGATGCATCTTCCTGTGGGGTGGAAATCCTGCGATGTCGCACCCCGTGGCCGCCAGAAATATCATGATCGGCAGGCGGCGGGGAGCCAAACTGATCGTGGTCGACCCCCGTTTTACGGAGATGGCCGCCAAAGCCGACCTGTTTCTCCAGCCCAGGCCGGCGACCGACGACGCCCTGGCGCTGGGGATTCTCCATGTCATCATCGCAGAGGGACTGTACGACAAGGCGTTTGTGGACAGGTGGTGCGTCGGCTTTGAGGCGCTCGAGGCCCGGGTCCGGGAATATCCCC
>JBFMBA010000422.1:0-4581 GCA_040755475.1 Thermodesulfobacteriota bacterium | reverse complement strand
GAACGACGTTCGCGTCATCCTCTTTGTGAAGATGGCGCCCGGGAACGAACTGACCGACGAACTGAGGGACCGGATCCGCAAGAGCATCCGCGTCAACGCCTCGCCCCGCCACGTGCCGGCCAAGATCATGGCCGTGCCGGACATCCCCTACACACTGAACATGAAGAAGGTGGAGCTCTCGGTCAGGCGGATGATCGATGGCCAGGCCGTGCTGAACCGCGATGCCCTGAAGAATCCGGAGGCCCTGGATCACTACGCGAATATCAGGGAGCTGCAGGAAGACTGAGTTTGACGGCTTCGCAAAAAGCCCGGATGCCGGGTCGCGTGTCATGATGGGAGCTTTGGAAATCATGTTCTCTCCGCACGCTGGACATTTTCCGACCCTGCACCTCCTCACTTCGCTGCACAGACGAAACTCGCGCTGAAGCACTCAGACAGTCGTCTTTGCGGGCGCTGCGTTGCGGGGGCAGGGGGCCCCGAAAAATCTCCAATGCGTGCTTCCGAGACCTGATTTCCAAATTGCACGAACGTCGCCTTTCGTCGGTGAGATCTTCGTGAACCCATGCCTCAGTCTTCGGGATTCGCGCGCCTTGCCTGCGGGCTTTTTACGAAGCCTTTCCTGATGCGAGGTTTTACGAATTACCGGATCGTCAGGTGTCACTTGATGGAGATCGAAAGGTTGTCCCGTTCGGTGACCAGCTTGTCGCCCACGGAGGTACCGCAGCAGCTGCACATGTAATCGTACTTGTCGCCGTTGGCCAGGACCAGCAGGAGCCGCTTTCTGACCGGCACGGCGCGCCGGCATTTGGGGCAGAACAGCTCCGTGGCGTCAAAGTCCCTGTATTGCTCCCGTTGCATGGTTCATCCATCCCTTTCCGGAATTTTTTTTGCGTCTTCCAGCCAGACCGCCGCCTCGCTGTCGCTGGGCGCCCGGTAATCGCCCCGCGGCGAGAGGGACCCTCCGGAGCCGACCTTCGGACCGTTGGGCACGCAGGTGCGCTTGAACTGGCTGATCTGGAAGAAACGGTAGAGAAACACCTCCAGCCAGTGCCGGATCTCCCCGATGGTGTATTCGCGGCGCTTCGCCTGGGGGATCTCGGGCCAGTCGCCCTGTGATCTGTCGCGCCAGGCGCAGTAGGCCATGAAGGCGACCTTGGTCGGCAGATATCCGAAGCGGGTCGTGTAGAAGATGTTGAAATCCTGGAGATCATAGGGTCCGACCATGGATTCCGTCCGCTGGGACGGCTGGGTGCCGGCCTGGCCGGGGATCAGCTCCGGGCTGATCTCGGTCTCCAGTATATCGAGAAGCACCTCGGAGGTCTCGGGGGAGACCTGCTCGGAACGCGCCACCCATCGGATCAGATGCTGGATCAAGGTCTTGGGGACGCTGGTGTTCACGTTGTAATGGGACATGTGGTCGCCTACACCGTAGGTGCACCAGCCGAGGGCCAGCTCACTCAGGTCGCCCGTTCCGAGGACGAGAGCGCCTCTGAGGTTGGCGATCCGGAACAGATGCGAGGTGCGCTCCCCGGCCTGGATATTTTCAAAAGCGATATCGTACACCGGTTCACCCGCCGCGTAGGGATGGCCGATGTCCTTGAGCATCTGCATGCAGCTCGGCCGGATGTCGAGCTCATTGTTCTCGACGCCCAGCGCCCCCGCGAGGCGCAGGGCGTTGCGGTAGGTTCGCTCCGAAGTGGCGAACCCGGGCATGGTATAGGCCAGGACGTGGGAGCGGGGCAGCTCCAGAAGATCCATCGTCCGGGCTGCGACGATCAGGGCATGGGTGGAATCCAGACCGCCCGACACCCCGATGACCACCCTGTGGATCCCCGAGGCCTTCAGTCGCTGGGACAGACCCTGGACCTGGATGTGGTAGGCCTCATAGCAGCGCTGGTCCCTCTTGGCCGGGTCCGCCGGGATGTAGGGGTAGCGGGCGTACTGGCGATCGAGCAGGAGACGCCCCTCCAGCGGCGCCATCTCCAGCGTCACCCGTCTGAATGTCCGGAGGGTCTCCCGGTGGGTCCTGGCGCTTGCGCCGAAACTGGTCTGGCGCATCCGGTCCTGGGCGAGGCGGTCCAGATCGAGATCGGCCCGGATCATCTGGGAGCGGCCGCCAAACCGTTCCGATTCGGCCAGCCGGTTGCCGTTTTCGTATATCATGGCGTGGCCGTCCCAGGCCAGATCCGTGGTCGATTCCCCGGGACCGGCCGCGGCGTAAAGGTAGGCGGCGATGCAGCGCGCGGACTGGTTGGCGGTCAGGCTCTGACGGTATTCCGATTTTCCGATCGTCACGTTGGATGCGGAGAGGTTTCCGATGATTGTGGCCCCCGCCAGGGCGGCAAAGCAGGAGGGGGGTATGGGGACCCACACATCCTCGCACATCTCGATGAAGAACCGGAAGTGGCGGACATTGGTCACATCGAAGATCAGATCCGCCCCAAAGGGAATATCCGCCTGGCCGCAGAGACTGATCGTCCTGGTGACGGCTTCTTCCGCGGGGCTGAACTGGCGCGCCTCATAGAACTCGCGGTAGTTGGGAAGGTAGGACTTCACGGCCACGCCAAGGATCCCGCCCCGGTACAGCACGACCCCGCAGTTGAAGAGGCGCGAGTCGACCTGCAGCGGAGCGCCGACAATGCAAACCAGATCGAGGGCCGCCGTTTCCCGGCGCACCTGCTCGATGGCCGCGGTCACGCCTTCCAGCAGCGCGTCCTGATGAAAGAGGTCCTCGTTGGAATAGGCAGAGAGCCCGAGTTCCGGAAAGAGGGCGAGGCAGGCCTTCTCCGCGGCTGCCTGGCGGGCGAGGAGGACCGTCTGCTCGGCGTTGAACCGGGGATCGGCAATTTTCACCTCGGGGATGCAGACCGCCACCCGGATGAAGCCGTGGCGATAGAGATTAAAAAAGTCCGTCACAGGACCGCTGTCCATGATCATTCCTTCTCCACGCAGGCATAAGCGCTGTGGTTGTGAATGCTTTCGAAATTTTCCGCCTCGATGCTGTACCAGGTGAAGTTCGAATCCCCGTTGAGGCGGCTCGCCACGTTTCGGACCACATCCTCCACGAACATGGGGTTTTCGTACCCCTTTTCCGTCACGAACTTCTCGTCCACGCGCTTCATGAGGGAATAGACCTCGCCGCTGGCCGACTCTTCGATGAGCTTGATGACGTCCTCGATCCAGAAGAATTTCCTGAACCGGACCCGGACCGTCACGATGCTTCGCTGGTTGTGGGCGCCGGCATGGCTGATCTCCTTGGAGCAGGGACAGACCGTCGTCACGGGAACGACCATGCCGACCAGGAAGTCCATGCCGCTGCCGTTGCACATTCCGATAAACTGGCAGTGATACTCCATGAGACTCTTCGCCCCGGACCGGGGGGCGGTCTTCTCGATGAAGTAGGGGAACTCAATTTCGATGTGGGCCGATTCGGCGTGCAATTTGTCCCGAATCTTCTGCAGGATGCTGCTGAAGGTGCGAATGTTCACCTGGTCGCGGATCTCGTTGAGGACCTCAACGAAGCGGCTCATGTGCGTCCCCTTGAAATGGTGGACCAGATTCACGTACATGTTGATCGTGGCGTTGACCGGCTGCGTTCCGCGGGCGCGATCCAGGACGACGATCGGGTATTTGAGACCCTTGACCCCCACCTTCTTGATCTCGATCTGCCGCTCGTCGCTCTGGTTCTGGATGTCGATCATGGTCTGTAGGTCACACATGAATTTTCCGACTCCCATACGGTTACCCGCGAAAGGGTCACGTTCGCCCCCATCGCCTTCTCGCTGATCCGCTCGTAGAGATACAGCGCGATCGCTTCGGAGGAAGGGTTTCTGCCTTGAAAAAAGTCCAACTCGTTGAGGTAGGTGTGGTCGAGCGTTTGGAGGACCTCTTCGGTCCACCGCTTCACCGTCCTGAAGTCGATCAGCAGCCCCTCGCCGTTGAGTGTATCGGAAGCCACCGAGACCTCGGCGAGAAAATTGTGTCCGTGGAGCGCTTCGCACTTGCCGCCGATTTCCTTCAGCAGGTGGGCGGCGGAAAAGGATTTCTTGATGGTCACTTCGTACATGGGGATCTCCTTCACATCGATCAGACTACTATACCACACATTTCTTCCGGGGATAAGCGGGAAAATGGTCAGCCGTCATCCAGGCGATCGAGACGATAGGGACCGCTCTGCCGGAGGAGCGTTCCGTGGGCCTTTCGAAAGGACAGGAAGAGATCCTTCTCGCCGGGGTGCAGGGGGCTTGCATCGCCGAGCAGATACCGCTGATCGTAGAGGAGATGGGAGAATTTCAATGCTTTCAGGCGATCCTTGACCTCCGACGGCGACGCCGCCTGCCGGAGGATCTTCTGGATCGTGTGGGTTTCGAACAGGGCATCGGCATAGCAGTCGCGATCGCAAAGGAATGAATAATTCTTCATATAGATCAGAAAAATTCTGGCATCGGTTGCAAGGGTCCGGTTGGCAAAGCGATACATCTCGTAGGGCGGGAGCATCCGGGAGAGGAACTGGTCGCGGGATTCGCTTCCGACGGCAACCGGCAGCGGACTGATGTTCAGGAAGCGGCTCGTGATGTGGAA
>JBFMBA010000421.1:0-4921 GCA_040755475.1 Thermodesulfobacteriota bacterium | reverse complement strand
CTGGTCATCCCCGTGGGGCGATACTGGCAGGATTTGAAATTGCTGCGGAAGATCGGCAACCGGATCAGGGAGGAAAGCATCATTCCGGTGCGGTTCGTCCCCATGCTCCGTGGAAAGTGAACCCGCGGCCAAGGCCAACCCGAGTCCGCGGCACCGGTGCAGACCACGGGCGGTGAAAGCCCGCCCGCGGGGCGCCTGGAATGGCGCGGTGACCGGCGTCGCCGCAGCGCACCGCCGCCGGTCACCCGCCCTCCAGCCGGTTCACGTTACTCCACTTTCAGTTTGGCCGCCTTGACGACCTTGCCCCACCGCTCGATTTCTTCGAGCAGGAACTTCTGAAAAAACTCAGGTGACTCGGCGATGGGATCGGCCCCGAGCTGGGCCAGCTTGGTGCGCAGCTCCTCCTTCTGCACGGCCTTCACGACCACCGCGTTGAGCGCGTTGATCACGGGGCGCGGGGTTCCGGCGGGCGCCAGCAGACCGTACCAGGTCTGGGTGAGGAACCCCGGCAGACCGCCTTCGATCATGGTCTGCAACTCAGGCATCAGCGACGACCGCTTCGCGCTCGTGATCCCGATGGCTCTGAATTTGCCCGCCTTGAGCAGGGGCTGCGCTGCGGGGATGTTGCTGAAGGAAAAGTTCACTTCCCCGCCCGCCAGCGCCGTCAGTGAAGGGGATGTCCCCTTGTATGCGACATGGATGATATCCGTATTGATCATCAGCTTGAGCATCTCCCCCGAGAGGTGCTGCGTGCTGCCCGTCCCCGACGAGGAATAATTGAACTTGCCCGGATTCTTTTTCACGACGGCAACAAACTCCTCGACGTTCCTGGCGGGGAATGAGGGATGTACGAGCAGCAGGTTCGGGCTTGTGGCGAAAACCGCCACGGGATCGAAATCCTTTACCGGGTCGTAGTTGAGCTTGGCGTAGAGGCTCACGTTGACGCCCAGCGCCGCCGAACTCATGAACAGGGTGTAGCCGTCGCTGGGCTGCTTCATGATATGCTCCGCGGCCACGTTCTGGGCCGCACCGGGCCGGTTTTCGACGACGACCGGCTGGCCCATCGCCTCGGTGATGTAAGGGGCGATCATTCTCCCCATGATGTCGCTGCCGCCGCCGGGGGCATAACCGACGATCATCCGGATGGGTTTGTTCGGAAAGGACTGCGCCTGCGCCTGCGGCACCCCCCACACAAGGCACAGGACTCCGAGCACGCTGATAAGACGTTTACTGGTCATCGCTCCTCCTTTCTTCCACAGCGGTAGTGACGCGAGTAAACTATGGATGTTCCGGTGCTGTCAAGGGTTTTTTCAGGAAAGGGTCTGGGGATGGGGACGGTCGACGGCGAAGGCGAAAGCGGCAAAGCGGCCGTCGTGGCTCAGACTGACCGACACAGCCAGCGGTAGCCCGCGGTGAAACACCAGCGGCGCTCCCGGTCCCGCCGGCTCCTTGCCGACCGACAACTCCTCCGGTGGGCAATCCAGGCAGCGGGCGATCTCCTCCAGCAGCTTCAGGCGAACAAATGCAGAGGCGTCACCCGGGTCTGCAGCGTCATCGATGAGTTCGACGCGCTGATGGATGCGACCGAGGTCGGCGGCCGTCGGGGCCGACAGGGCGTGGACATAGTCCTCCGCCATATCGATCCGCAGCGCCAGTTCGCCCTGCGGAGTGAACGCCCGGCCGGTGATCCGTTCCGGCTCTTCCGGGGAACCGGCCGCCCCGGACGGGTGCGGACCTGCAGGCAGGGTCAGGCCGGGTGTTTTCAAGACGCCGGCTGCTCCCCCGCCGCCCCCGTCGAGGAGGATCTCGTACCGGCGGGGCGTCGAACGGACCGCCGGATCGCCCCGGCTGACGACCTTGAAGGCCGCCTCCTTCGCCGCCCAGAGCGCCCACAGAAGACTGTCGGGTTTCGCCGCCCCGGAGATCCGGTCTCGCTCCCGTGCGGTAAACACGCGACCGATGAAGCGGGCATCCCCGCTCTTACCCATATTTTCCCGCTGCTTCAGGTCGACGACGTCGTTACCCACGGGCGGCAAAATATTGCTCCTCCATCTCCACCAGCCGATCGACGATCCGGCGCGCATACCCACGCTGGAGCCGCAGTCCTGCGCCGTCCACGGTGCCCGGGTCGAAGACCTCGACCTGCATGGTGAAGCGTTCCCCGAAGCGGGGGAGCGTTCCGTATGTCTCCTGGCCGTCGCCCCGCAGGTAGATGAGCATCACCCTGCAACCCGGGCATTCGGTCAGAAAGCGTCCCACACCGTAGGAGACGTTCTCCCGGTTCACCCTCCCGGTCCGCGACCGGCCCCCTTCCGGAAAGATCAGCAGGCTCTGACGCCAGCCCAGAACATGCCGACACTTCTCAAAGAGCCGCTGGAGTTCCTCGCGGCTCCCCCCCCGATTGACGGGGAGGCACTTGCCCAGATAGCACATCACGGCGAGGAAGAGATTCTTCTGGAAATTGTCCCGCTCCGGGAGGTTCCAGGGAACCCGCTTGAAACGGACCACATGGCCGTACATCGACGCCATCCCGTAACTGATCAGGACCGAATCGATCATGGTCAGGTGGTTCGGGCAGATGAGCCAGGGTCCCTCGTGTTCCCCCTGCAGCCGGTCAACCTCGCTTCGGATCCGCCGGAGATCCCTGATCCGATACCCCCTCAACCAGATTGCGGAAAAAACCAGCGGTGCGGTTATCAGGGAGGCCAGGCGCCCCAGAACGTACTGAAGCCCGAGCAGGGTGCGATCCCGCCCTTCCATTGCTTTGATTCGCTATGCGGCTTTCTGCTGGATCAGCGCCACGGCATCTCCGATGGTCGCGATCCGGTCGGCTTCGTCGTCGTCGATCGTGGCGCCGAACACATCCTCGCACTTGATGATGATATCCACAAGCCGGGCCGAGTTGACCTTCAGGTCCTTGAGAATGTGCGTCTCCCCCGTTGCCTTCTCCAGCAGCGAGGCGTCTTTTACATATCCCCTGAGAATTTCGATTACCTTCTTCGTGATCTGTTCTTCGCTCATGACATTTCCTCCTTGTACATACTGTTTATCACGTTGCCGATGTGGTTTCCCATTTCTTGAAAATCACACAACTGTTCACGTCTCCGAAGCCGAAGCCGGCCTTGGCGACAACCTTGAGCTCGGGGTGCTCGATCAGACTCTGCGGAACGCTTTTGGCAAAGGGGAGGATTTCGGGATGGAGATCCTCGCAGTTGATGGAAGGATGAACAAAGCCCCGGTAGATCTGCAGAACGGTAGCCACGCATTCGATGGCCCCGGCGGCGCCCAGGCAGTGGCCGATCATGGATTTGGTCGCGTTGATGTAAGGGAATGATTCCGGCGACCGACCCAGGGCGAGCGACCAGTTGTTCACCTCCACGGGATCGGCGTAGGTGGCCGTCAGGTGGCCGTTGATCGCGTCGACCTGTCTCCCGTCGATCTCGGAATCGGCCAGGGCGCCCAGGATGCACCGTCTCACCCCTTCGGGATTGGGCGCCGTGATCGTGCCCCCCATCCGGTGGCCTCCGCAGTTCACCATCCCGCCCAAAATCTCCGCGTAGATCCGCACCCCGCGCGCGAGGGCCGAATCGAGCTCCTCGAGCAGGAGGATCGCGCCGCCCGACCCGGGCACGAACCCGGAGGCGCTCTCGCTCATGGGCCGGGAGGCCTGCCCGGGCCGGTCATTGAACTTCCGGGTGATCACCCGCATGGCATCGAAGCCGGCCCAGATGTGCGGCGACGGCCCTTCCGACCCTCCGGCCAGCATCCGCGTCGCCCTTCCGCTGCGGATCCGCTCCGCCGCCATGATGATCGCCTCGTTTCCCGTGCTGCAGGCCGACGAATTCGAAGTCACCTGGTTGCCCAAGGCGAGAAGGCCGGCGATCTGGGCGCTCGTTCCGCTGTTCATCACCTGTTCGACCACCCGACTCCCCATCCGCTTGAGATTCCCCGCGTTCACCATCGGCACCAGCGTATTCGCGATGGTGTCCATCCCGCCGATGCCGGACCCGGAGATAACGCCCGTTTCCCAGTCCACGCGGTCGTCCTCCGCTTCGGGGACCTGAAAACCCGCATCCTTCCAGGCGTCGACGGCCGCCACCGCGGCATAGCCGATGTTGTCGTTCATCGACTGCAATTTATCGTGATCGAAATACCTTTCGCGCACCGCTGCAAAATCCTGGGGAACGCCCCCCACCTGACAGCCGAAATTGAGAGCCGCGAGTTCGGGTACATACCGAATCCCCGAGATGCCCTCCCGGAGGGCCCGCTCGAACGCCGCCAGGCCATGCCCGTTCGGCGCAACCACCCCCATACCCGTAATGACCACCCTGCGCTTCATAAAGCCGATGCCTCCGTGACACGCCTTTCCCGCTGCGCCGAAAACCGGCTCCGCGGAACCCCTTTGCCGGCCAGCGTGCCCGAACAGACCTCGGTCCCGTCCGGTCCGGCCATGGAGATGTTCACCTTGAGCTGATTCCCTCGGAAATAAACCTTTTTCCCTGTAATCGTCACGCGTTCGCCCGGACTGACCACACCGGTGAACTCCACGTTCTCCGCCAACGTGAACAGCGTGACCGGGTCTTCGATCCCCTTTTGCTTCGCTCCCGGAAGCAGCGACAGGTAGAGGCCGAAGGCCACCACCCCCGTCTGGGCCATGGTTTCGATCAGGATCACGCCCGGTGTGATGGGTAGACCCGGGAAATGGCCCCGATAGAAGTATTCATCGTCGCGGAACCGGTAGACACCCACGATGCGTTCCTCGTCCAGCGTCAGAATATCGTCGATGAACCGGAAGGGATGCTGCTGGGGCACCATCGAAAGGACGCGCTCCCGCGTCGGCCGGTCAACCTCCATACATGCCTCCGTTCACATGGATCACCGTGCCGGTCAAGTACGATCCGGCCGTCGCCAGAAATCCCAC
>JBFMBA010000420.1:0-3415 GCA_040755475.1 Thermodesulfobacteriota bacterium | reverse complement strand
GGTGCGTGGCCAGCGGGACGCCGTACCGGTCGGCGAGGGCCTTTGACGCTTTGAGCAGGTCCGGCGAGCAGGTGTAAAGGGAGTGGGGCTCGACCATGATGCGGACGAGGGGATCGCCGGCCCATTGCCGGATCAGCCTCTCCGTGCAGGCCAGGCCTTCGGCGGGTGTCTGGAAGCTGGGGGAGGGAAAATCGAAGAGGACCTCGCCCAGAAGGCAGCGCATCCCCGCCTGTTTCGCCGCCAGGGCCGTTTCCTGCTCGAAGATGTACATGTCGGAAAAGGTGGTCGTACCCGACCGGATCATCTCGGCGCAGGCGAGCAGGCTTCCCCAGTATGCCAGCTCGGGGTTCACGTTGCGGGCCTCCGCGGGGAAAATGTAGCGGTTCAACCATCCCATCAGCTCCATGTCGTCGGCAATCCCGCGGAAGCAGGTCATGGCCGCGTGGGTATGGCCGTTGACGAGCCCGGGCATGATGATCGCGTCCGGGCAGTCGATCTGCTGCTTGCCCCGGTAAGCGGCGAGCATTTCCTCCCTGCCGCCCACGGCGGTGAGCGAATCCCCGTCAACGGCCAGGGCGCCGGGACTGAATGTGGCGTCACGATCGTCCAGCGTGACGACCGTTCCGCCGGTGATGAGGATATCCACTGTTCGTGTCATGCCGCCTCCCGGGATGGGCCTGTTGTGACGTCGATTGCCAGCCCTTCAGTGCTGCCACAGGGACCCTTCGCTGCGGCCGGGCTGCGACGCGTTGCGAGGATTGGCCATATCACAAAGGCGGCCAGGGTCTCAACAGGAGAATGAACCCCCCGGCGGCAAGGAGCGCCGCGTCGCGCCGGAGCCCGGGTATGCGAGGCGGATCAACGCCAGAGCGGTCGCCTTCAGGAAAAGGGTCAGCGCCAGGGTCTGCAGGATGCCCAACGACGGGACCATGATCACCCCCACCAGAAGCGATCCCCAAAAGGCGCCGAAAAGGTCCGCGGCATAGAGGGTTCCGGCGGCCCGGCTCACCCCTTGCCCGCTGCTTGAAAAGACCAGGGCGGCGAGGGAAAATTCGAGCCCGACCAGACAGCCTGCCCATGCGCTTGCCGCAGCGAACGCATATTTGACCCATGAAGGGCTCTCCGCTTGTAGTCCGGTCGAGTAGGACAATGCCAGCAGGGCCATCACCAGGGCGGTGAAAAGAACGATGAGCAGCTCCAGGAGGACAAGGCTGGCGCCGGGGTTCTGCAATGCCGCCAGTCTGCGGTTCATGAACCAGCTTCCCCAGGCCAGGCCGGACATGAACAGGGCGATGAGCAGCCCGATCATGTGGTAGGCGTGACCGTAGAGGGTCTGAAAGGCGAAGATGAGGAGCACGGTGGTGGCTGTTCCGAAATAACCCGTCGAGCCGACCGCCCAGATCAGGGCTCTGCCTCGCCGGTTTTCAAGATCGCCTTTCCCCGCAAACCGGGCGGCGCAGGTGAGGATCAGGAGGATCGCGGCAACGTGCCAGAAACTGAGCCGCGCCATCCATCTCCAGATGGCCTGCAGGTCGGGATGGAACTGCGCGTTCCAGTGGCCGATGGCGTAGTAGAGCCCGAACGGTCGGGCGTCGCGGTTCGTCCTGACGGCCGATCCACGGCCCAGCGAATCGTTCAGCCACTGGATCCGGCTGGGTTCGAGCTTCAGGCGGATGTGGGGTTCCCGGAAAAACTGCGTGGGGATTTCCCTCTCGCGCAGGCGGCGGATCAGTGCATCGGGCGACGGCGCGGCGTTTGCCGAGGCGAAGGCGAGGATGAGATGAACCTCTCCCGGGAGCAGATGCACGGATGGGAAGGCGCTCTGCAGGGACTGGCGGACGGAAAGGGTGAGATCCCGCGTCTCCCGGCTGAGATAGGTTTCCGAGCCGGGAAGGTGGAGCGCTGCAACACCGCCGTCGGACAGTGACCGCCGCATCTCGGCGAAGAATTCCGCGGTGTAGAAGCGGTTCAGCTCCAGCGTGGAGGGCGGGGGGAGGTTGAGGATGATGACGTCGAAGCGGCGGGCGGCGGTCTTCATGTACAGCCGGCCGTCGACGGTATGGATACGCACCCGCGGATGTTCCAGCTCCCGGAGGGTGAGAGGGGTGGGGTGCTCCCTGACGGCCCGGATCATCAGGGGATCGATTTCGGCATAGTGCACCTCCTCTATGGGGTGCTTGAGTGCCTCGGCGATGACGCCGCCCGGTCCGCCGCCGACGATCAGGACGGTTTTTGGGTCGGTCAGCGAGAGCATCGGGTAATGGACCAGTTCCTCGGCAAAGGCGATATTCGGGACCGGCGCGGTACAGACAGGAATACCGTTGGAGAAAAACGTGAGCTGTTCCTCTCGCCGCCCGACCGTCACATTTCCGTAGGGGGACCAGCGGGACGCCAGAATCTGCAAGCCCGTCCATTGCCGGTTCAGGGAGATCCGCTCCAGGCTGCCGGCGCAGGAGAGGGTCAGGCAGGCGCCGTTGGCCATGAAAAAGATCCACAGCAGTCCCGCAAAGGCAGGCGATGCGGCCCGCCCTCTCGGTCTCCCGTTGATTTCCCCACCCCTGCCGGCGGACAGGAGCAGAATCCCCGACATGAGGTTGGCCATCCCCAGAAGCAGGGCCACCTCGAAGGAATTCAGGAAGGGAATGAACAGGAAGGTGTAGACGATCCCCCCGCTTCCGGCGCCCAGCCCTTCGTAGAAGTAGACCTTTCCTATGGAGCGGAAGGAGGCGGCTGCGGAAAAACGGGAATGGACCGTGCAGGCCCAGGCAAAGAGGATCCCGTCCACGAGTCCCAGAGGCGTCAGGATCATGGCGGTCCACAAAAATATCTGCACCAGGCTCGCCCCCTCGCCGATGGAAAGCCCCATCGCGTCGCGCAGACACCGGATGCCGAAGATGGTCAGGGGGAGCAGCAGCGAGAGGAGCCACTGCAAAAAGACAAACCCTCTTTCGGTCACGCCGCCCCCAAGGCGTCTGCCGAGGAAGTAGCTCCCGGCCGCCTCCAGGAGAAGCCAGTTGGCCAGAACGATGGCGATGGACAGCTCGTTCCCGAGGAAAACGACCAGCAGCTCACGAATGACCAGCACCTGGGTGATCGTGAATGTGAACCCCATCAGGAACAGGGCGAAAGGCAGGGCGACTCGCATCGGGATGTCGGCTCAGTGGATAGGGGTTCGTCGGGCGGCCGGGGCAGGGGCCGGCGGCTCAAGCCCAGATGCCCGGAATCGGTTTTCCGCAGTGCCCGCATTTGCCCTGTTTCAGGTGCATCTCGCCCACCATGAATCCGATCCGCCGGATGATCGTCTTTCGGCACGCGGGACAGACGGTGTTCTCCCCCTCGTGACCCGGAACGTTTCCGATGTACACATATTCCAGGCCGGCCGACAGGGCCGCTGACCGGGCTTTCTCCAGGGTCG
>JBFMBA010000419.1:0-11847 GCA_040755475.1 Thermodesulfobacteriota bacterium | reverse complement strand
CTCATCTCGGATGCCATTCACAACCTCAGCGACATCGCCGCCATGCTCTTGAGCTACTGGGCGGAAAAAATCGCCCGCCGCCCGGCGAACACGAGGAAAACTTACGGATACCGGAAGATCGAATTCATCGCCGCCTTCGTCAACAGCATCGGCCTTTCGGTGATCATCGCCTTCGTCTTCTGGGAGTCCCTCAAAAGGCTCGCATCGCCGCCGGACATCCCCGGAAGGGAGATGCTCTGGGTCGCCGTCGTGGCCTTTGCGGGAAACGCGGCGGCCACGCTGCTGCTGCAGAAAATCTCGGCCCGGAACTTCAACATGAAAAGCGCCTGGCTTCATTCGCTGCAGGACGCCCTCTTCTCCCTGGGGGTCATCGTGGGCGCCCTGCTGATTATCCTGTTCGGCTGGCGTTTCGTGGACCCCCTCATTTCGCTGGCCATCTGCGTCGTGATCGCCCGGGAAATCATCAAAATCGTCCGGCAGGCGGTCAACATGCTGCTCGACGCCGTACCGCCGGGCATCGCCTTCGCCCAGGTCCGGGATGACCTGCTGTCCATCCCCGGCGTGGCCGAGGTGAACGATCTGCACATCTGGCAGACCGGCGCCGACCAGAAGCTGCTGTCCGCTCATCTGCTCTCTTCGGGGGAATCGGACGGCGAAGCCATCATCCGGACGGCACAGGAAATGCTGCTGGCACGATACGGAATCAACCACTCGACGATACAGCTGCTCCGTGATTCCGCCGGTTTGCTGAAGCACTGCAACCACTGCAATTGACGGAGAGGATGCGGGGGCATTGCGGGGGCCTCGCCGGGATGTGCTCCTGGGTCTGCCGCAGAATGCGGCCGCCGGCGATAGAGCTGCCCCCGTCCTCGGCAGGCGAGAGGAAGCATTGCAATCAATGCAATGGAAGGGTGTGTGCCTCTGCAGCGGCCATGAAGGGAGGTGCCTCTAAGGACCTCCGACGATGGTAAAGGGTGACAATGGGCACGGAGTGATGCCTGGCACCCGGACCTGCGGGTGAGGGTTGGGTTACGCCTCGGGCGAAGACTGGAGAAGGGTCCAGAGCCTCTCGGGGGAGGCGGGCAGCTCAGTGACGCGGACACCCGTGGCCGTATGGATCGCGTTGATGATGGCCGGCGTCGTGGGAATCAGGGCCGGCTCTCCCACCCCCTTGGCGCCGAAAGGCCCGGTGGCTTCCGGTGCCTCGGCGATCAGCGACACCATCTCCGGCATATCGAGCACCGTCGGCATGAAATACCCGCTGTAGCCGGGATTCACGATCCTGCCTTTTTCAAGCAGAATCTCTTCCATCAGACTGAAGCCCAACCCCATGGAAACGGCCCCCTCGATCTGGCCGGTGACGCTGTCCGGGTTGACCGCTGTGCCGACGTCGTGGCAGGCAACGACGGAAAGAACCTCCACTTCGCCGGACCCCGTGTCCACACCCACCAGCGCCGCCTGGGTGGCGAAGGCGTAAGTTGCCATGGGTTCGCCCTGGCCCGTCCGGGGATCCAGGGCGACAAAGTCCGGATCGTACATTCCTTCGGCGCTGAGGGGAAAACCTTTGGACCTGAGCATGCGGGCCGCCTCGGCAAGGGAGACGCGCCGCGGGGGATCTTCGGGGGACTGGAAACTCCCGCCGTCGAGCTGGAGCGACTCGGCAGGCAGACCCGTTATCTGCGCGGCGGCCTCCTGGAGAAGCCCCTTCAGCTTTTCGGCGGCGATCTGGACGGCCCGTCCCACGATATAGGTTACCCGGCTTGCGGCGGTGACGCCGGAGTCCGGACAGCAGTCCGTATCTCCCGCGACAAGCCCGATCTCTTCCATGGGCAGCCGGAGCACCTCGGCGGCGATCTGGACCAGCGCCGTGGAAGAACCCTGGCCCACATCCCCGATCCCCACATAGAGGGTGAATGCGCCTCCGTCGCTGACTTCCAGCCTTGCAATCGCGGGGTTGGAGCGCCCTCCGGCGCCGATCCCGTAGAACATCGCACCGATCCCCCAGCCGTACTTCCTGGAGGGAGTGGCGGGCGGGGTCCCGATCCGCTCCACCTCGCGGCGCACCCTGTCCAGCGTCTCGTCGAGGCTGACCGAGTCGCCCAGCCGCTGACCCGTGGCGGTCACGGAACCGGGCTTGAATCCGTTCTGCTTGCGGATCTCGAAGGGGTTCATCCCCAGCTCTTTGGCGAGTATGTCGATCTGGGATTCATGGGCAAAGGCGACCTGGGGCACCCCCAGGCCCCGCATCGATCCGCCGACGGGGTTGTTCGTGTAGGTGAAGGTGACCTTCATCGACACGTTGGCGACGTCGTAGGGGCCGGCGGCATGGATCATGCTTTTCGTCAGGACCGTGGGCCCCGAAGCGGCATAGGCCCCCGTGTCGGAGATCATCTCGATCTTCACGGCAAGTATGCGTCCGTCCCGGGTTGCGCCCGTCGTGTGGTGAATGATGAAGGGATGGCGCTTGCGCGTGGCAATGAAGGACTCCTCCCGCGTGTAGACCATCTTCGCGGGCCTCCCCGTCTTGAGCGCCGCAAGCGCTGCATAATAGCCGGGGGAGAGGGACGTCTTGTCCCCGAAACAGCCGCCGACCGTCGTGTTGACGATCCTCACCTTCGCCGTGGGAAGGCCGATCGCATCGGCCAGTTCGCGCTGGTCGAAATGGGCGTACTTGCTCGGCACCCAGACGGTCATCTTATCCGATTCGAAGCTCGCTACGGCCGCTTCGGGTTCGAGGTAGGCGTGCTCCACCATCTGGGTGCGGTAGGTGTTGGTGATGACGACATCGGCATCCTTCATGGCCCGGTCCGGATCACCCTTGAGCAGGGTCTGCTCCCTCAGCACGTTGCCGTTCTCGTGGATGCGGGGCGCCCCAGGCAGGAGCGCCTCCTCCGGTGAAAAAACCGCGGGAAGATCCTCGTAGTCGACGGCGATGAGCGCAGCCGCCTCCCTGGCGGCTTCCGGGGTCTCTGCGGCCACCAGGGCCACCGGATCACCCATGTAGCGCACCTTGTCGGTGCACAGAACCTGCTGATCCGGACTTTCACGCCCGATCCGGTTGGATCCGGGGATGTCCGCGCCGGTGAAGACGGCCACAACGCCGGGATGGCCGAGGGCCTCGGCGGTGCCGATGGCCAGGATCCGGGCGTGGGGGCGGTCGCTCCTGCAGGCGGCCAGGTGAACCATCCCCGGCAGAGAAATATCCCCGGCGAAAATGGCCTTGCCCGTCAGCTTGCCGTGGCCGTCGACGCGGGGCACGGACCGGCCGATCACGCGGTGGGTGTTCTTCATCTGTTTCCCTCCACGGCCCTCTGGATCGCGCGGACGATCTTCGTATAACCGGTGCAGCGGCAGAGGTTACCGGATATGGACTCCTTGATCTGGTCGGCCGTCGGAACGGGATTGACGTCGAGGAGCGCCTTGGCCGACAGGATCATGCCCGGTGTGCAATACCCGCATTGGACGGCACCCTCGTCCAGAAAGGCCTTCTGCAGGGGGTGAAGTTCGCCGTCCTGCTCGAGCCCCTCGATGGTTGTGATCTCCGCTCCATCAGCCTTCAGGGCGGGCGTCAGGCAGGCGAGAACGGCCCGGCCGTCCATGATGACGGTGCAGGCCCCGCATTCGCCCTCTTCACACCCCTTTTTGGTCCCCGTCAGCCCGATCTCCTCCCGGAGCAGATCCAGAAGGGTCCGGTCGGGGCGGGTTCGCACCTCGAGCGGGGTACCGTTTACCTTCATCCGTATGGTGTGGTCGTGTGTCATCGGTATGTCTTTCCTTACCGGGAAGCCCCGCCCGGCGGGGTGGGGGCTCCCATTCCGGCCGGCGCTTGGGGAAAGGCCAGCAGGTCCTGCAGCAGCCTTGTCATCTGGAGGCGGATCATCTCCCGGCGGTAACGCTCGCCGCCCCGTATGCGGCTCGTCCTGGGGTTGGCCTCTTCCGCGGCGATGCGGGCGGCTTCATGGATCGCATCGGGGGAGATGGGGCCGGATTCCAGGTATGACTCGGTCCCTCTGGCGCGGAAGGGTTTGGCTGCTACGGGGCCCAGCGCGATGCGCGCCTTTTCGATGCGTGTCAGTGCCGCGTCCGGCCGCAGCAAAACCGCCCCGTTCAATACGGGCAGGGCCAGAGCTTTTCGCCGCGAGACCCGGAAAAAGCCCGCCCGCCCGTCGTTGTCCGGAATGCGGAACCGGATCTGCGCGGCGAGTTCACCCGTGGCGTCGACGGCGCTCCGACCGACGCCCAGGTAGGCCTCTTCCATGGGAATCCACCGCTCTGCACCCCTGGAGACAACCCGTATTTCCGCTTCGAGCGCCGTGAGGGGAACGGCGCCGTCGGCCGCCGGCTGGGCATTGATCACATTCCCCATGAGCGTGGCCATGTTCCGGATCTGAAGCGATCCCACGCGCGCGCAGCCGTCGGAAAGAACCCGGGCGTGCCGCCTGATCAGGGGGCTGGCGGCCACTTCGGTATGGGTCACCGCGGCTCCGATCAGGATCCATCCCTCATGCGACTCTATCCGCCTGAGATCATCGATTCCGGTAATGTCGACGAGAACCTCGGCGTTCAGGGTGCGCCGGTGCAACTGAATGACCAGATCGGTCCCTCCGGCAATCACCCGTCCGCGGCCGGCGGAGCGCTCCAGCAGCGACAGCGCTTCAGCCACGCTCGAGGCTTTATGGTAGGTCGTCCAGTTCATCTGTCTGTTTTCACCCCTTCGGAAAAATAGGGAGCAGGAGCATGCGCGCCTGCGGTCAACGGGCATCGCGGATGTGTCAAATCCGTCCCCCGTCCCCCGGCCCCCGGATGCGGCCGCCGCTCGCGGCCCCTGCGATGCAGCCGCACCCGCGGCGCTCATCGCCCGGGAAAGCGCGCACCCTTGTTTAGGAATGGGGTCGCCCCTTCGGTCTACATGGATCTTCTACCGCGCAGGATAGGGGAGTGATGGATCCGTTCTCCAAAAAAATCTATGTCAGACCAGCCTCGATGTCAAGCAGATTCGACGGGCATGATTCGACGGGCACGCTGCTGCCCATGCCGCTGTCCGGTGTCGCACCGCTCCGGTGGAACAGAGGGGGCGTGCGGCCGGGGATGTAAAAAAAATCTTGACGTGGGGCCATGTTGGCCTGTATGTGAATACTATACACAGCAGGTGGCCTTGACCGGGAGCGCCTCAAGCATAACAAACCTGCCCGGGAAGCTCCGCGTTGCGGGCGGGGACCGCTTCGTTTTCGCCACAAAGGCCGCGGGAGACAGGGGACCGGCGCCGCATCGGGCGGTCCGTCCCGGAACGGAGGGCTGGACGGGACGATCGGCGAGTTTCCGGCTTGTTCAGCGTCGGACGAAGGACTGTCCCTGCCAGAGGTGGGATACTTGTACCGCTCTTCACGGCGCACTGCGGGCAATGGCGCCGGAGTCGATGCCCGGGTGAACCGCACAGATAAAGAAGGTTTCAGAAACAACGCTTCCCACTTCCCAGTAACAGAGAACCGATATAAGGAGCGTGAATGAGAATAAAAGTCAATGGTGAAATGTACTCTCCGGGGGCGGAGACCCCGACGATCCTCGATCTCCTTCGGGAGCGAGAGGTGGAAATGCCGGAAATGGTGTCGGTTCAGCTCAATGGTCGTTTTGTCAAAAAAGAGAATTTCGGCTCCACGACCTTGAAGGAAGACGACGAGGTGGAATTTCTCTATTTTATGGCGGGGGGCGCCGGGTGAAGGGATTCTCGACCAAAGCCGTTCACGGGAAAGCCTTGAGAAAGGATCCCCACGGAGCGCTGCGGTTCCCCCTCTACGATGCGGTCGCCTTCGAACAGCCGAGCGCCCGGGACATCCAATGGGCCTTTGAAGGCCGCAAACCGGCGCACACCTATTCGCGGATCACCAATCCTTCGGTCGAACACTTTGAGCAGAGGATCAACCTGCTGGCGGACAGCCTGGGCGTTGTGGCCCTTTCCTCGGGCATGGCGGCCATCTCCAATCTCATGCTCACGATTGCCGAGACGGGATCCAATATCGTGACGACCAAGTATCTGTTCGGCAACACCTATTCCCTGCTCGAATCGACTCTGAAGCCCTGGGGGCTGGAGGCCAGGTACATCGACATGGAGGACACGGATCAGTTGCGCCGGTCCATAGACCATAAAACCCGCGCCATATTCCTGGAGATCATCACCAACCCCCAGCTCCAGGTTCCGGATATCGAGGCCATATCCCAGGTGGCACGGGCGCAGGCCGTGCCGCTACTGGTGGACGGCACCCTGACCACCCCCTATATCTTCAAATCGAAGGATTTCGGGGTGGATGTGGAGGTGATATCGAGCACCAAGTCCATATCCGGCGGTGCCACATCGGTCGGCGGCGTGATCATCGACAACGGGACCTTTGACTGGGGGAACTGCCCGAGACTCGAGGAGTCGGCGGGGAAGTATGGAGAATTTGCCCTGCTGACCAAGCTCAAAAGAGAGGTGTACCGGAACCTGGGTGCTTGCCTGTCGCCGCACAACGCCTATTTGCAGACCCTGGGGCTCGAGACGCTAGGCCTGAGAATAGACAGGAGCGGGGCCAACGCGCAGCAGATATCGGAGTTTCTGGAGACCTGCCGGAAGGTAAGATCCGTCCATTATCCCGGGCTGAAAAGCTCGCGGTATCACGAACGGGCCAGGGCGCAGTTCAAGGGGAAATTCGGCGGCATTTTGACCTTCGAGCTGGAAAGCAGGGAGAAGTGCTTCGCTTTCATGGACGGGTTGAAGCTCATCAAGCGGGCGAGCAATCTCAATGACAACAAAACCCTGATCCTGCACCCGGCATCGACGATCTTCTGCGAATACAGTTCCGGAGAAAAGGAAGAAATGGGGGTGGGTGAATCGATGCTGAGGCTGTCGGCCGGCATTGAGGATGTAGTGGATATCATGGAAGACATAGAGAACAATCTGGCGGTGATATGATCGATTTTTCGGAAGAGCAGCTTGAGCGGTACAGCCGGCATATCCTTCTGCAGGATGTAGGCGTTGAGGGCCAGGTCCGGATCATGAACGCCAAGGTCCTGATCATCGGGGCCGGCGGGCTCGGTTCTCCGGTGGCATTCTATCTGGCTGCTGCCGGGGTGGGGACCATCGGCATCATGGATGCGGACAAGGTGGAGCTTTCCAATCTGCAGCGTCAGATCATCCATTTTTCGGATGATTTCAACACCTACAAGGTGGATTCCGCGGCGGAGAAGATCGTGGCATTGAATCCCGATGTGACGGTGAAAACCTACCGCCAGATGGCCAGCGCGGCCAACATCATGGAGATTCTGGAAGGGTATGACTTTGTGATCGACGGCACCGACAACTTCGCCGCCAAGTTTCTGATCAACGACGCCTGCGTCCTGGCAGGGAAACCCTATTCGCACGGCGGTGTGCTGCGGTTCGACGGACAGACCCTGACCGTCGTCCCGGGCGCATCGGCTTGCTATCGCTGCATTTTCCCGAATCCGCCGCCCCGGGGGCTCGTCCCGAGCTGCTCGGAGGCCGGTATTCTGGGGGCGATCGCCGGCATGCTGGGTACGATTCAGGCGGCGGAATGTCTGAAATACATCACCGGGGTGGGCAAGCTGCTTGCCGATGCGCTTCTGATCTTCAACGCCAAGACGATGGACTTCAGAAGGATCGCGATTCGCCGCAACGGGGAGTGCGCCATTTGCGGCGATCATCCGACGATCCTTCGGATATTCGACGAAGAGCAGCCCCTCTGCGAGCTGTAGCAGGCAGGAATGACAGGCAGGCACCCTTATGTTACGGATCCGGTCGGCTGTCCTGGAAGGCATCATGGCCCACGTCAACAAAGAGGCGCCCCTGGAGGCCTGCGGGTATCTGGCCGAAAGGGACGGCATCGTCATCCGGCATTATGAGTTGAAGAATGTGAAAGCCTCCGAGGTGCGCTATGCCATGGATCCGGCAGAGCAGTTTGCCGCGGTCCGTCGGATGCGGGCGTCCGGGCTCCGGTTGCGCGGGGCCTATCACAGTCATCCCACGACGCCGGCACGCCCTTCGGCGGAGGATCTGAGGCTGGCCCACGACCGTGATCTGAGCTACGTGATCGTGTCGCTCATCGATTACAGCATGCGGTCCTTCAAGATGAAAGAGGGAGCCTTTGAGAGGGAGGAGATAGAGATTGTCGACGGGGCGCATGACAAGGACCGGTCCGGTCCGCGGTGAGATCGCCGCTGAACGGCGGGCGTAAGGGAACCTGAATGGATTATTTCCTGGATATTACGAAGGACCACTGTCCCATGACCTTTGTGAAGGTCAAGGTGAAACTGGCCAAGCTGATGCCCGGAGACCGCCTGGAGGTGCTTTTGACCGGGGGTGAGCCTTTGAGAAACGTTCCCCGGTCGGCTCGCGAGCAGGGGTTCACGGTCCTTTCGGTGCAGCCGAATGGGGAGTTCCATACCGTTCTGATCGAAAAATGACGGCTTCGTAAAAAAGCCCGGATGCTGCGTTGCGCTTCTTCCCCCGTCGCGGCGGCGTACGCGAAAGTGCGCCTCACTCCTCGGGATTCGCGCGCCTTGCCGGCAGGTTTTTTACGAAGCCGTCCTGAATTCAAGCGTGTTGTGAATTTTTTACGAGGTCGCCAAAAATGAGAAAGCCGAAAAATCCCGTCATGGCCTTGCCTTGTTATTGCCAAGCCGATGAAAGCGGAAGCGCCGTGAGCGGAAGGCCCATCGACAAGGTGATCTCCCGCTGCATAGGTGATGTATGACGAAAAAACTGGGTATCTGCGTGGCCACGGGGGACAGCCTGCCTCACGTATCGGGGCTCGCAAAGGCGGCAAAAAGGGCGGGCGTGCAGGTGGAGATTTTTCTCACGGGTGAAGGGGTGCACCTGACGCATCAGCCGGGTTTTTCGGAGCTGCTCGAAGCGGCGCGGGTGGGTGTGTGCGAGGTCAGTTATATCGCCAACGGTTATCGAGGAAAGGCGGTCCCCGGCCTGGGCAACCGGGATTTCGTCACCCAGCTGCGCAACGCGGAGCTGGTGGAGAAGTGCGACCGCTACCTGATCCTCTGAGGGGATAGGCATGGGAAAGACAGTTGCCGTATTGATTCGGGAAAAGTCCAGGCAGTACGAGGGTCTCAGAACGAGCCTGGGACTTCTGCTGGAAAACCACAGGGTGAGCATGTTCGTTCTGGACCATGAAATCGAACTGACGGAAGAGTACCAGGACAACATGGGGTTTATCGATGAGATGGACGGGGTGCGCTACAGCAACGTCCCGGATAATGTGAGGAAGTACGGGTTTCAGCCGGTGACGATCGGGGAGATCGCCCTCAGGCTGCGTGAGAATCAGATCATCATTCCATTTTAGGAGGTCCCTCCCGATGAGGGTTTTACATATACTGCGTTCGGAGCCGGACGACATGGTCCGGCAGCTGATCCGGGGTGTCAGTGCCGGCGAAACGGCCAGGGAAGTCCCGCTCTACGCCGGCGCGGTGAACTATGACGACCTGATCGGGGAGATCTTTGAGGCCGAGCGGGTGATTTCCTGGTGGTAGTAGGGCGCAAAGCCCGCACCCTCAGCGCAGCAGTGCAGGCAGCCTTTGCCGTATCCGGGGCCAGACCAGATTCGGCATTTCCCCGTGGTATCGGCAGGAAACCAATTCGGGTGTGATCTGCAGGATTTTTTTCGTGTATTCGACCAGTTCCCCGGGATTCCCCTCCAAATCCCCGAATCCGTAGAAGGACGCTTGATCCACCAGTGCGGACAGTTCAGGGCTCATCACGGGCCGCCTGATGCTCGGAGGGACGGGGTCGATCAGGACCAGCCCCCGGGCGAACCGGATGTGGTACGGGTGGCTGTGCAGGAACCGCAGGACGACCTCTCCGCCCAGCGAAAAACCCAGCAGAACGGATCTCATACCGTCTCCCCGCGCGGAAGCCAGGTGATCAAACAGATGCTGCAGCTGGGAGAGGTAGATGCCAATGGACGCGTCGGGAATCTGCTTCAGCTCCTGGGCATGGGGGTTCAACACAATCAGGGCGGTGTCCGTATCGTGGAGGTCCCGAAAATAGGGTTCCATGGTCGTTTTGTCGAGCCACACAGGGTCGCCGGCGCTCTTGTCAAGCAGGGTGTATGACCACACGCCGGCATGCTCGGGGTATCCGGAACAGGCCACGACCACGGACTCGGCGGTTTCGATATTGGATGTCGCCGGCAGGGGCAGATCGACCCCGGGAACGTGAACGTATGCGGCGATGCCTTCCCGCACCAGGTTTTCGACAACCCGGGCAGCATTGCGGTTCAACAGGTTCAGATCCCAATCCTCGGAAAAAAACATAGAGCGACATCGAAACAGGTTTATTGGAGGCGGCCGATCCCCGGGCGGAGCCCTTCACGGCCCGCAGTCGGTTTCTATCATCGGCGGGAGCTGCCGGCAAGAGATATTTGTTTGGATACATGGTATCCGCTGTGAGCGGAAAGTGGATACCCAAACTGGATACAATGTATCCATATGCCGGCGGGAACGGTGATCGTCGTACCCCACCGCATATATAAAAACAATAATACCATGATGTTAGATAATACATACGGGTTGGCATATGGTTTGCAAAATCAGATCAGCAGGGAGAATACGGAAGAGAGAGCGATGAAGATATCGAGGATCATCACAGTGCTGTGCATGGCGGGGGCGATCGCCGCCTCTCCAGCGATGGCGCACCGGGAAATGAGGGCAGGATACGGCAGCGGGCCGGGCAATGTGGAGGATATAGCCGAGGCCCAGGGACTCGACCTGACGGCCGCGCAGCGGGAAAGGATCGACGCCCTCCGGGAGGCGCACCTGCGGGAAATCAAACCGCTGCAGGAGCAGCTCTATGTCAGGGGGAGGGAATTGCGGCAGCTGTGGCTGGACCGGCATCCGGACAGGGACAGCATCCTCGCCCTCCAGAGAGAGGTTCGCGGCCTTCGCAGGCGGCTGATGGAGAAACTGACAACCTACCGTCTGGATGCGTGGCAGCTTCTGACCCCCGAGCAGCAGGAGAAGGTCCGCCCCTACGGCCCCGGCCGCGGACCGGGACGGATGGGCGGTCCCGGCATGAGGGGCGATGACGAACACAACCGGGGGATGAGAAGATTCTCTCCTTCCGGGGCAGGAGCCGCACCGTGAGAGGGGCGGCCGGATCCTTTGGAAAAGAGCCTAAGCGCCGAGAAAGGAGAAGAAGGAAGTGACATTGATCTCAGCGGATCATATCAGCAAGGATTACCAGGTGGGGGAGGTGGCGGTCCACGCCCTGAAGGATGTCAGCTTCAATATTGAGACCGCTTCGTTTGTCTCCTTCGTCGGTCCTTCCGGGAGCGGCAAGACGACGCTCCTCAACCTTATAGGCTGTCTCGACAAGCCGACCGAGGGGACCCTGACGGTCGCCGATACGAACGTCTCCGATCTGAACCGAAAGGCGAGCGCCGCGTTCCGCGGGAAAAACATCGGGTTCATCTTTCAGGATTTCAACCTGATTCCGGTGCTCACCGTCTGCGAAAACATCGAATACCCCCTGCTCATGGTGCAGTCCCTGCCGACAGTGGAAAGAAAGGCCCGCGTGGAGCGGTTTCTCGCGGGGGTCGAAATGACCGGGCAGAAAGACAAGTATCCCGACCAGATTTCGGGCGGGCAGAAGCAGCGGGTCGCCATCGCCCGGGCGCTGGCTGCGAATCCCCGGCTCGTACTTGCCGACGAGCCGACGGTGAACCTCGATTCCACGACCGCCTACACGGTCATCAACCTGATGAAAAAGCTGCGGGATGAGCTGGGAACCACATTCATCTTCTCCACCCACGATCCCAGGATCGTCGGCGAGGCGGAGATCATCTT
>JBFMBA010000418.1:0-2938 GCA_040755475.1 Thermodesulfobacteriota bacterium | reverse complement strand
AAGCGGCCGGGGTTTCCCCGGTAATCCTGGAGCAGCTTGTTGATCCGTCCATTGCGGTAGGGCGGTTCGGCGACCAGGGCATCCTTCAGCTCGCCTTTGAGCTGAACCCGGCGGGAGACGATCTCCGTGTGGTGGAGCTCCCGAAGGATCAGCGCGGAAAAGTGCTCCAGAGTGCGGCCCACATAGACGTGGTTGAAGTGGACCAGCCGGGTAAGCAGGTCCGCATCCGCAGGACGCGCTTCTGCGTACATCCAGCGCCGGATGATGTCGCTGAGCATCTCCCTGTGAAGGTAGCTGTTGATGGTGATCACAATCCTGCCTCCAAGCCCCGTACCATCGGGCGGTCGCGACCCGGACGGGATGCCGGTCCTTTTCCGCCGGCAAGGGAACGGCGGCGGAAGAGAAGCGGAGACGGGCTGTCCGCTTATGGCAAAAAGCGATACCGATGTCAAGCGGCTGAAAAATCACCTTGACAAAAGTGCGCAATCAGGCGAAAAACCTTGTCAATCTCATATTGCAACGCATTTCAACAGGAGGGTTTCATGAATGCATCATACCGGAAGGGTTGTTCTCTTGGCTCGCTGATGGCGGGAAGTCTCGCCCTGTGTCTCGTCTTTTCGGGAGGTACGGCCATGGCCGCCGCCATCGAGGTCTTTCATGCCGATTCGCTTGCCGGACCCATGAAGGCTCTCAAGGCGGCCTTCGAAACCCGAAATCCCGGCAAGCAGGTGAATTTGACCACGGGCCGCTCGCAGGAGCTGGCGGAAAGAATACTCAGGGGCGACCTCTGCGACGTATTCACCCCCTCGGCGCCGGCCGTCATCGAGAAGGACCTCATGACGAAAAAGGTAGCCGGCACGGACCGCACCGGCGCCGCCTGGTCGGTCATCTTCTCCGCCAATGAGATGGTGGTCATCACCGCGCGCAACAACCCGCTGGGCATCAAGCGGATGAGCGACCTGGCAAAAACCGGCGTGCGTTTCACCCGTGTCACCGGCGAGAAGGACATGGCCACCCGGCGTACGATTGATTTCGTGAAGAACGTCACCGCTCTGGAAGGCAATCCCCAACTGGCACAGGGGATCATCGCCGGCGCCGCGGCGGATCCCGCGAAGCCCCGTACAGTCCCCGAAACGATCCGCGAGGTCGCCACGGGCAAGGCGGACGCCGGGGTCGTCTACTACTCCGCGGCAGTGGACGCAAGGAAGGATGTGGACAGCCTCCGTTTTCCCGCCGACGTGAACCTCAGCAGCCAGATCCGCAACGCCGCAACCGTACCGGCAACGGCAAAGGAACCGGCCATCGCCCTGCAGTTCGTCCGTTTCATCCTCTCCGAGGAAGGACGCAAAATCCTTGAAGCCACCGGCCAGCCCCCCGTCGTGCCGCCCATCACAAAGGGAGAAATCCCCCGCGATCTGAAGTAGCCCCGGACCCATGGACGCAGCGGAATTCATCGGGAAGGCAGGCCGGGACGGCCGCACCGCCCTGACCGAAGCGGAGTCGAAGGACGTGCTCAAGCGGTACGGCGTGCCGGTTGTGCCGGATTCGCTCGCCGCCACCCCCGAAGAAGCGATGAGCGCGGCGGAACGGATCGGGTATCCCGTCGTCCTCAAAGGCCTCGGAGAAAAGCTGACGCATAAAACGGAGCGGGGCCTTGTCGCCCTGAATCTCGCCGATCCGGGAGCGGTCCGCCGGGCGGCGGACCGTCTGATTGCCGCCGGCGGACGGGACCTGGAAGCCATCCTGGTTCAACCCATGCTCTCCGGCCGCCGGGAGTTCGTCGCGGGCCTGTTCAGGGACCCCCAGTTCGGCCCGGTCGTCATGTTCGGTCTCGGCGGTATTTTTACCGAGGCCCTCGACGATGTCGTCTTCCGGATCGCCCCCCTCGACCGGACCGACGCCGCCCGGATGGTTCACGAGCTGCGCGCCGGCCGGCTGCTCGGCCCCTTTCGCGGCGAGCAACCGGTGAACCTGGATCAGATCGTCGATGTTCTCACCGGCCTCTCCCGGATCGGCCTCGAGCTGCCGGACGTGGCCGAAGTGGACATCAATCCGCTCATCGCGGGTCCCGACGGCCGGATCACGGCGGCGGACGCCCTGATCATCCTCGGCCCTCGTCCGCAGGAGATGGTCATCCAGCAGCCGATCGACCCCCGATCCATTGCCATGCTCTTCTATCCCCGGTCCATCGCCTTCGTGGGCGCCTCGGGGACGCTGGGCAAATGGGGATACCGGCTTTTCTGCAACACGGCCGCGGGCGGATTCGGGGGGCCGATGTATCTGGTCAACCCCAGGGGGGGCGAGATCGCCGGCCGCCCGGTCTACAGGTCGGTGGCCGAGATTCCGGAGAAGGTGGATCTGGCCGTCGTGACCATACCGGCGGCGCAGGTCCCGGGCCTGATTCCCCAGTTCAGGGCAAAGCGGATCAGAAACATGCTCCTGATCACCTCCGGGTTTGCCGAGACGGGCACCGAGGGAAGACGCCTGGAGGAAGACCTGGTCCGGGCGGCGCGGGCAGCAGGAATCCTGATCCTCGGCCCGAACACGATGGGGATCTGCAATCCCCACGATACCCTGTATTGCTGCGGATCGAACGTCCAGCCCAAACCCGGCACAACGACGATTGTCTCCCAGTCGGGAAATCTCGGCGTGCAGCTTCTGGATTTCGCCGAGCAGGAAGGCATCGGCATCCGCGCCTTCGGCGGTTCGGGAAACGAGGCGATGATCACGATCGAGGATTACATGGAGGCCTTCGAGGTCGATGATCTTACGCAGACCGTCGTCCTCTACCTGGAGAGCGTGAAAAACGCACGCCGTTTTTTCCGATCCGCCAGACGCGTGGGCAAAAAGAAGCCCGTCCTCATGCTCAAGGGGGGACGAACCCAGGCGGGAAACCGGGCCGCCTCAAGCCACACGGGGGCCCTCGCCTCGGACATCC
>JBFMBA010000417.1:0-6251 GCA_040755475.1 Thermodesulfobacteriota bacterium | reverse complement strand
GGCCAAGGCGAAAGCGGCCGCGAAGAAGCCCGCAAAAGCACCGGCCGGGAAGCGCGCGGCAAAGGCTGCCCCGAAGGCGCCCGCCGTCAGGTGAGGTTCCGCGGGCGGACGCGATCGGCGGACCACTCCGGATCGGGTGCCCACCCCGGCGGTGCGCCCTGTCCGGGCCGCCCCCGCCACGCTACCGGCTGAGCGCCTCCTGGATCCGTTGCCCCGTTTCCGCTCCCTCGATCGCCTTTTCCATGGCGTCCGCCAGGACGCCGTTGAGCTGGCTCTCCAGCCTCTCCTCCGAGGTGAAGATGTGGTCGAGGGCTGAGCTGCTTTCCGAAACCACCCGGTAGAAGATCCGCTTCTTCTGCACGTCCGCGAAGACCAGCGTCACCCGGACCTTTGCGGTATACCGCTTCATCGTGAGCATCTCCACGCACGTGACATCCAGTTCATCGATGGTTCCCCCGACGATGATCGTGCCCCATTCCGGCCTGAGGGTATTCTCGTCGAGATCCCATGCCGGCCGATCCGGGGCGACGCGGTAGCCCGTCTTGAACAGAAGCTCTCGCAGGGCGGCGGCGACGGACTCCGTCGGCCTGATGTATCGGGGCAGGACCGGGATCGTGTTGCCGCCCGAGGTGATGACCCGGCCGATCAGCAGGTTGTCCTCCATTTTTCGCTGATCGATGAAAGAAGCGACCGTCACGCTGTATTTCCGGCCGTCGGTGCCTTCCGGCCGGATGATTTTCGTCGGTTCATACTGCAGGCTGATGTTGTACGTTCTGGGTGTGCAGCCATGCATGAAAAACAGCAGACACAGGCCGATGCCGATGCCGATCAGCCCCCGGCCGGGCCCTGCGCCCCTGCCGCCGCGGGCGGTGCTGAAAATCGTCGCTCTATCCTTGTCCATGACCACGACCTCCCGAAGATGTTTGTACATGTTTATTTTGCCTTTCCCCCCTTCTTTTCGAGGGTGAGAAGGATGTCCCCCGTCTTTTTGAGCTCCTCGCCGAAAGCCCCCCAGTTTCCCTGGCGGAGATATTCCTGCGCCTTCCGGAAATGGCCGAGGGCCTCGACCGCCGCCTGCCGGTCGCTCATCTCGGCGCCGACCGCCGGCTTCTTCAACGCCGCCGGCGCCCCGTCCTTGATCGGGCCGCCGCCGAATATCTTCCGGAGGGACAGATCGAGCGTCTCCTCCATGGCGATGTGGTTCCCGTAGGCCACGATGACTCGCTTGAGCTCGGGCAACTGGCCCGTCGAGGCCGCCAGATAGAGGGATTGAACATAGAGGATCGACCGCTCGATGGGGATCGCCAGGAGGCTTCCCCGGATCACGTTCGATCCGTGCTGCTGCCAGAGCGTGAGCTGCTGCGAGATGTGGGTGTCCTGGTCGATCCTGGCGTCGATCTGGCGGGGTCCGTAGACCAGCTTCTGCTTCGGGAATTTGTAGACGATCACTTTTCCGTAATTGGGCGCGTCGCAGCGGGCGGCCATCCAGGCGGACATGTTGTCCTTCATGCTGGGGGTGAAGGGTGAAAGAAGGATGAATTCCTCCTTTTCGGCCCCCGGGAGCTTCATGATCGTGTAGTAGGGGTCCATGGACTGCTTGCTGCCCTTGCCCGCAACCTGCTTTCCCGGAATGGACCAGAGGTCCTCCTTGTTGTAGAAGACCTTCGGGTCCTGCATGTGGTATGCCCGGTACATCCGCGCCTGGATGGCCATCAGGCCGGGGGGGTAGCGGATATGGTTCTGGAGCGCTTCGGGCATTTCGGCCAGCGGTTTGAAGACCCCGGGGAAGATCCGGCTGTAGGTCTGCATGAGGGGATCCTCCGGATCGCTCACGTAGAGCTGCACGGTGCCGTCGTAGGCGTCCACGATCGCCTTGAGGGGGTTGCGGATGTAGTTGCCGATCTCCGGGGTCGGCTCGGAGTAGGGGAAGCGGTCGGTGACCGTATAGCCATCGATGAACCACAGCAGGCGCCCCTCGGGGGAGATGACCAGGTAGGGGTCCGCGTCGAGTCGGGCAAAGGGCGCGATCATGGAGACCCGCTCGCGAACGTTCCGGTGATAGACGATGCGGCTTTCCGAGGTGATGTCGTCGGACAGCAGCATGGTGATCGATCCGAAGCGGGCCGCAAAGATCAGTTTCTTCAGGAAGGACAGGGGGACGCCTCCCTTTCCTTCGTAGCGGGAGTAGACGTTCTTGTCGCCGACGGGATAGTCGAATTCCGGCATCTTCGTCCGGACAAAGACATATTCGTTGGAGTTCTCCCCGAAGTAGATCTCGGGGCGCGTGACCTTCAGGGATGTCGTCGAAACGGGGGGGATGTCCTTGATGAAGAATTCCGGGAGCCCCTCGCCGGAAACCCGGTTCACCGGCCCCACGACGACGCCGTAGCCGTGGGTGTAGGCGAGGTGCTCGTTCACCCAGGTTCGGGAGGGGAGGGCGGGGTAGGAGATCTCCCGCGGGGAGAGCATGATCTGCCGGTACTCGCCGTCGATCGAGTAGCGGTCGTTGTCGACGCCCGTGAATTTGTAATAGGTCCTCATTTCCTGGAGCTGGCTGAATGTCTGGAGCAGCGGCGCATGGTCCCACAGCCGGATGTTCTTCACGGTGAGATGGTTCTTTTCCAGGTCTTTCGCCGTCAGGTTCTCTTCCGTCGGAAACTCCTGCTCCTCGATCTGCGTCAGTCCATAGGCGAGGCGGGTGTAGCGGATATTCTTCTCCAGGTAGGGTGTTTCGGCCACGATCTCGTTGGGGATGACCTGGAATTTCTGGATGAGGGTGGGGTAGATCCCGCGCCCCAGCACGTTCGCGATGACCAGAAGGAGGATCGCCGCCGCCGGGATCCGCCAGTCCGGGCGGAAGGCGAAGAAAAGCGCCCCGAGGCCGGCCAGGACGTAGAGCCCCATGATCAGTTTGAGGACCCAGATCTGGGTGGTCACATCGGTGTACCCCGGGCCGAAGACGACGCCGCGCTTCGTGAAGAGCAGGTCGCTCAGGTCGAGCCAGGCGCCGAAGACACCCCAGAAGAGAAACAGGGCGACGAGAATCGCCAGATGGACCCGGGCGGCCGGGGCAAACTTCCAGATCCGCGGCGGGATGAACAGAAAAGAACGGCGGATCAGGTAGATGAACCCCGTCGCCGCCGCCGTGACGATCAGGACGAGCTTCAGCCAGCCGTAGAGATGAAGGAGAAAGGGAAACTGGAAAACATAGAAACCGATATCCACTTCAAAGATCGGGTCGGTGACGCCGAAGGGGGTCGGGTTCAGGAAGCGCAACAGGCTTTCCCACTGGGCGGATCCGTTGGCCGCCGCAAAAAGGCCGATGAGCAGGGAGCCTGCGAGGATCACGATCTTCAGAAGGGCGGGCGGCATGTCCCGGACCGGCAGGTCGAACCCGCCGCCGTAATCGCCGAACAGGGGGGTCTTTGACAGCCGCATCGCGATCAGGAGATTGATCGCCAGGATCAGGAAAAACCCCGCGCCGAACAGGGCGCCCGCCTTGATCTTCGCCAGCAGGGTCACGGTGAAGATGGTTTCGTAACCCACCTCCTGGAACCAGAACCAGTCGGTGATCAGGCCGATGATCCGGAACAGTGTGACGAACACGATGAGCAGGGCGATGAACGCGATCATCCCCTTCATCTGCCTGATCTGGGCCCTGGGCGTCTGGATAATCGTCATGTGTGTGTCTCCTCGGCGGTTGGTACGGCCGCCAGCGCTTTCCGGTATTCGCTCACGAGCCGTGCCTTTTCGACGCCGTGGTCGATGAAGTCCCACGGCAGTGTTTCATCGGTTTCCTTGCGGCGGTAAACATAGAAGTCGGCGTTGAGGTTTACCTCCCGGAAGGCCTGTGCCCAGTTGCCCTCGAGCCGGTGAACCGCCAGAAGCAGCTTTCCCACCCGTCTGTCGCCCAGGGCGAGCAGCGCCTGGATGTAGTTCCATTTCGGGAGGTCGTGATTGACCGAAACCGGCCCGTCGCCGCGGAGGTCTTTGGCGATTCGTCGGATTCTCCGCTTGACGAGCGCCGTATCCTCCAGGGGGCACCATTGAAAGGGCGTTGCCGGCTTGGGGATGAACTGGTTGATGCTGACCGTCAAACGCCGAAACCCTTTCCTGCCCTCGGATCGCAGGCGGGCCCGGTGTTCCATCCCTTTCACCAGGCGGACGATGGCTGCCGCGTCGTCGTCCGTCTCCGTCGGCAGGCCGACCATGAAATAGAGCTTGAGGGACAGCATATCATATTCCAGGAGTTTGTCCACCGCGGAGAAGATGGCCTCTTCCGTGATCCCCTTGTGGATCAGGTCCCGGAGGCGCTGGGATCCGGCCTCGGGGGCGAGCGACAGGGTCTCCACGCCCGCTTCCTTCAGCAGCGCCGCCATCGGTCCCGTGAGGCGGTCCAGGCGGAGCGAGCCGACGGCCACCGATCCCCCCCGGTCGAGAATCGATCGGCAAAGGGGAATCAGTTCGGGATGGTCCGAGACGGCGGTGCCCAGCAGGCCGATGGTCTTGCGCTTTTCCAGGCCGCGCCGCACGGAGGCTTCCAGGGTCGCGGCGCTTCGGAAGCGCGCGGGCCCGCAGGCGAAGCCGGCGGCGCAGAACCGGCACCCCCGGCGGCACCCCCGGCTCACTTCCGTCAGGAACATGCCGCCGAATTCGCTCCCCTCGGTGATGATCCCCTGTTCGGTCGAAAAGGCGTTGAGGTCGGCCGCAAAGCGCCGGACGATGCGCCGGGGGAAGGTGCCGTCGAGCGGTTCCCGGGCGGCGATGCCCCCTTCCGCGTCGTGAACGACCCGGTAGCAGCGGGGGACGTAGGCCCCGGGGATCTCCCTCTGGACCCTGGCCAGAAAGGCCTCCCTGGCCAGTCCAGGCCGCAGGGCGACCGCTTTATCGAGGAAATCGGGAAGAAGCGCCTCGCCGTCGCCGATCAGAAAGAGGTCGAAGAAATCGGCGAGGGGCTCGGGATTCAATGTGACGGCAATGCCGCCGCCGATGACCAGCGGGTCCCGCTCCCCCCTTGATTCGGCGGTGAGGGGAATCCCCGCCATGCGGAGCATCTTCAGGACGTTGGGGTAGTCGTTCTCAAAGGAGAGAGAGAAGGCCACCGCGTGGAAGTCGGCGAGCGGCCGCTGCGATTCCAGGCTGAAGAGCGAGCCGGGGGAGGCGGTGTGAAGCGGCTCGTCCTCCGAATCGGGGAGAAAGACCCGCTCGCACAGGCAGCCGGGATGCCCGTTGATCAGGGCGTAGACGGCCTGGAAGCCGAGGTTGGCCATCCCCGTCCGGTAGACGTTCGGGTAGGCGAGGCAGACGGTGAGGGCCTCCCCCCAGATCTTCCGGACGCTCCCCTCTTCGCCGGCCAGCAGGTTGAGGCATTTCTTCTTCAATTTCCAGGACATGAAATATAATCAATCTGCCTGCCGCCTGAGAAAAGTGGGAATCTCCAGATCGGATTCCTCCTCCGCCTCATTGGCGGCCGTTTTCACCGGGGCCGCGATCTCCGTGAGCTTCTCCTGCCGGATGTAGGCGGGAACGGCCAGATTGTTCCGCCGGACGTTGCCGAGCGGCGTGACGTTGCTCCGGGGCAGTTCCGCATTCTCAAATCCGGTGGCGATCACGGTGATCCGGATCTCATCCCCCATCGTTTCGTCGACGACGGTGCCGAAGATGATGTTCGCGTCTTCGTGGGCCTCGGACTGGATCAGCGAGGAGGCCTCGTGGATCTCGTAGAGGGTCATGTCCGGTCCCCCGGTGATGTTCAGAAGGACGCCGCGGGCGCCCTGAATGGTATTGTCTTCGAGCAGCGGCGAGGAGATGGCCTTCTGGGCCGCTTCCGCCGCCCGGTTCTCGCCGCTGGCGATGCCGGTTCCCATCATGGCCAGCCCCATTTCGGACATGACGGACTTCACATCGGCGAAGTCGAGGTTGATCAGGCCGGGGATCATGATCAGGTCGGAGATCCCCTTGACCGCGTGGTAGAGGATGTCATCGGCCTTCCGGAAGGCGTCCAGGAGCGAGATGTTGCGGCCGCCCAGCGTGAGGAGCCGCTGATTGGGTATGATGATGAGGGTGTCCACCACCTTTCGCAGCTCGTCGATCCCCGCTTCAGCCTGGCCGCTGCGCTTCTTCCCTTCGAAAAGGAAGGGTTTGGTGACGACGGCAACGGTGAGCGCCCCCATCTCCCGGGCGATCTCCGCCACGATCGGCGCGCCGCCCGTGCCGGTCCCGCCGCCGAGACCGGCGGCGATGAACACCAT
>JBFMBA010000416.1:0-19382 GCA_040755475.1 Thermodesulfobacteriota bacterium | reverse complement strand
GAGGACGATTTTTCGCCTGGGCCGGAGGATGGGGGTCTACCGGCGCCTCGATGACCTGCGTGACCGCAACACCTACCGCAGTCTCTACGAAATCCTGGAAGGGTATCGTGAAAAGGAGCCGGCGTCTCTTGAACGCGACATCGCGGAGCTCAGGCGCCGGCATATCTGACAGAGCGGGAGGTGCGAAAAAAAACCTTTGCCTTATTGAAAAGGGCGCCCGGCTGTGATATGGAGTCACAAAATCGTTCTTTACAGACACCAGCCCCGCTGTTCCGGTGCGGGAGCCTGCGGGGCATCCGATGGGGGATCGTTCAATGGTAGGACAACGGACTCTGACTCCGTGAATCGTGGTTCGAATCCACGTCTCCCAGCCAAACAAACCAGGGGGTTTGGCCGTTTACGGCTTACCCCCTTTTTCATTCGTGCCCACAGTACGACCTGTGGCTGTAAAACCTGGTTTCCCGATCAACCGATCCTCATTGACAAACCCGGGTGATTTGTGCGACGATCAGTCGCATCGTCAAGCATACCGGACGTCACAGCACCATGAGTCTGTTGAGGCGATCGCTGGTAACGAAACGACGTCAGTGGACATAGCGGAGGTGACGCACCTTTGCAAGAGCTGCTGGATGCCCTGCCCGAAGACAGGACTGTCGTCTGCGTGCCGACTCACGAATACCTCATCCTGCATGACGACGAGAAGGAGATCGGCCGCATCCCTCTCGACGGTGTGATCGACGTCTCGCTGCTGGACGAATCGACGGTCCACAGACGCCCCACCCTTTCCCGGTTTCTGTTTCTGGGACCGATCGCCTTCTTCTTTCCGAAAAGGACCGTTCAGGAGGCGTACCGTCTCTGTATCCAGTGGAAGGATCCCAGAGGAGGCTTCCGCCTCACCAGCATCCGCGTCCCAAGGCGACTCCTGGCCGAACAGATGCTCAAGACGGTCAAGCGCTCACTGAACCCGCACGTTCGCGGGGAAATGGCCCGGAAGATACGGCGGGACAGGGATCGTGCGGCCGTGCCGCCCCAAGGGCGCCCCCCTGCCCCCGCCGCTGCCTCGCCGTTCATCACCTGCTCGGGCTGCACCGTGGAATTCAGGAAGACCGACCTGCCCCCCGGCGGCAGGTGCCCGGTGTGCGGGCGGCGATTCCCCGGCGCGTAACGCGGGGGCACGTTGGGTGCCGGATCGATGACCGGCAGATGCGGATTTGAGCGGACCTACAAACCCAGGTAGGTTTTACGGAGGATTTCGTCCTTCAGGAGGTCTTCGCCCGACCCCTCGGCGATCAGCTTGCCCGAGGACAGAACGTAGTTGCGCGCGGCCAGTTTGAACACGGTACTGACCTCCTGCTCGACGAGAAGAATGGAGATCCCGAGGTTTTTCACCTCGGCGATTTTTTCAAAAACTTCTTTGCGCAGCAGCGGCGCAAGCCCTGTGGAAGGTTCGTCGATGCACAGCAGCTTGGGGTCGGACATGAGCGCCCGACCGATAGCCAGCATCTGCTGCTCCCCGCCGGAGAGGGTCCCGGAAATCTGGCGCGAACGTTCACACAGGACGGGAAACAGGTCATAAACCTTCTCCAGCGTCTCCCGGCTTCGCTTCTTGTCCGTCTGCAGATAGGACCCCGCCAGAAGGTTGTCGAGCACCGTCATTTCCCGAAAGGGACGGCGCCGTTCGGGGCAGAGGACCAGCCCCCTTCGAACGATCTCATGGGCCGGTATCCTATCGATGCGCTCGCCGTTGAAAGTCACCGTTCCGTCCAGGGTGATGTCGCCGCTGGTGGAACGGCGCTTGATCTCCCTCTCCCAGGCTACCAGGCCGCTGATGGCCCTGAGGGTTGTGGATTTGCCGGCCCCGTTGGGGCCTACCAGACTGACCATCTCTCCGGCGTCCACGTGGAGGTTCAGATCGTTGACCAGGACGGCCTTCTCGTAACGGACGGTTAAATGGGCGATCTCCAAAAGCACGGCTACACGCCTCCTGCCTGACCCAGGTATGCCTCGATCACCTTGGGGTTGTTCACCACCTCCCCGGGCGTTCCTTCGGCCAGAAGGGTCCCGAAATTCAGAACGATGATGCGGTCGACGATCTTCATCAACTGCTGCAGTTTGTGCTCCACGATGATCATGGCCGGGCCTTCGCTGTGCAGCCGCCCGAATCGTCCCCCCTTGTGAAGCCTCCGGATCGATTTGGCCATCAGGTCCGTCTCGGCCGGGCTCAGGCCGCCGAACGGCTCGTCCAGGAGGAGCAGTTCCGGATCGGTGGCCACCGCCCGGGCGACTTCCAGCCGCTTGAGATCGCCCTGGGAAAGTGTGGAGGCCTTCTCCAGCGCCATATCCGAGATGCCGGCGAATTCCAGGGCGTCCATGGCCCTGGCCTCGACGACCTTCACCCATTCCCCGCGCTTCATGGACCGGGGAGACAGACAGGAGACCATCACGTTGGCAATGATCGGCAGGCGGCGGAAGGGCCTCATGTTCTGAAAGGTGCAGGCCACACCCAGATTCACGATGTCCCACGTCTTCAGGCCGATGAGTTGCTTCCCCTTGAATCGAACACTCCCCAAATCGGGCTTCAGTATGCCGGTGAGCAGCCGGAGCAGTGTCGTCTTGCCCGCCCCGTTGGGGCCGATAAGGCCCAGGATCTCCTTCTGCTCCATGCGGAAATGGACATCCTTCACCGCCTTGAGGCCTCCGAAGCTCTTGGTCAACGATTCCACTTCCAGAAAGGGCACGGCCATGTCAGCCTTCCTCGCACTCTTCCCGCAGCTCCCGCCGGGAAACCTTGCCCACGTCGGTTTTGGGAAGCTCACCGCGAAACTCGCATATTTTAGGCACCTTGTAATGCGCCAGGTTCTGGCGGCAGAATTCGATGATCTCCTCCTCCGAAACCTTCCCCCTCGCCTCGGACTCCAGGACGACATAGGCCTTGATGAGATTCCCCACGGCCGGATCGGGCACGCCCACCACGCCGGCGGCTTTGATCTTCGGATGCTTGTAGAGGACTTCCTCCACATGCCGGGCGAAGACGGAATAGCCCTTGTATTTGATCAGGTCCCGCTTCCGGTCGAAGAAATGAAAATACCCGTCCTCGCTCATGCTGACCAGATCCCCGGTGCGCATCCACTGCTCGCCGTCAATATCCAGCATGACCTCGTTGTTGCTCTCCGGCCGTTTCCAGTAGCCCTGCATGATGTTCGGGCCGGACAGGATCATCTCGCCCACATCCCCCACCGGAACGAATCCGGTCCCCTCCGGCTCGATGATGGCCGCCTTGACATTGGGCAGAGGCACCCCGAAAAACCCCTTCCTCGGACGGTGGACGGGGGTGCTGTGGCTGACGGCCGTGGTCTCGGTCATCCCGTACCCTTCGTAGATCTTGGATCCGGTCCGCTTTTCCCAGGCGTCGATCGTGGACTCATGGAGGGTGTCGGCCCCGCAGGCAATGAGTTTCAGCCGTTTCCAGTCGACCCGGTCGGTTTTTTCGTACCCTTTGAGGTATTCGAAGAGGGTGGGCACACCGTAAAAACCGGAGGCCTGGTAGCGCTCCATCGCCGCAAGGATGTCATCGATGTCGGGAGTGGTGAACAGAACCAGGGTCGCCCCCTGGGCCAGTCCGCCCAGCATGACGACCACCTGGCCGTAGATGTGAAAGAAGGGCAGAAAGGCCATGACGACCTCTTTCCCCTCTTCAAAGATGGGCCAGAAGGAGAGCACCTGGCCCTGAAGGGCGACGAGATTGCGATGGGTCAGCATGGCCGCCTTGGGGAGCCCGGTGGTGCCTCCCGTATAGGGCAGGACCGCCAGGTCTTTCCCGGGATCGATGGCAACCCGGGGAGGCTCGGGAGGGTATTTTTTCAGCAGCTCCTGGAAGGGGTGAAGCCCCTTCTCCTTTGCCTTTGCCGCGGTGACGACGGGCATCCCGCCGTATGCCCTGGCCTTGGCGCTCTTGCCGAACCACTTTTTCCAGGGGGGCAGGTATTCGTCGATGCTGGTCACGATCACCCGTTTCGGGCTGACCCCGGCCTTTTCCAGGTTGTCCAGGAGGATGTCCTGGCAGATCACCGTATCGGCCTCGCTGTCTGCGATCTGGTGCTTGACTTCGATGCTCGTATAGACGGGGCTGATGGGCGTCAGCTTGGCGCCGAGCCGCAACGCCGCAAAATAGGCGATGACATACTGGGGACTGTTCAGCAGATAGAGGGCGATCGTCTCGCCCTTCGCCACCCCCAGGTCGGCAAGCGCAGTCGCCAGGCGGTCAACCGACTCCCGGAGCTCTCCATAGCTGATCTTTCTCCCGTAAAAGATCAGGGCGGGCTTGCCCGCATATTTGTCCACGACCCGGTCGAAGAGTTCCGGCACGGATATGTCGAGAATCTCCGTTTCGGCCGGCACGCCTTCCGAGTAGTGCCTGAGCCAGGGTTTTGACAGATAGAGTTCTTTCGGGTTCATCACGGCATCCTTTCAATCCAGACCGGTCAATCCAGACCGGCGGTGCACACCCGGCAGTCCTTCCGGGTCGCCACATTCCTTATTTTGCAGCGGGGGCATTCCTTCTCCATCCTGTCCCGGAGCCAGCGAATCATCCCTTCGGGCATATACAGAAGAATCAGCAGGACGACGAAAGCGAAGATCAGCATGCGGTACTCCGGCCAGAAGCGGACAAATTCCAGCAGAGGGAACAGGATGAATACCGCCGCGATGGGCCCGTAGATCGTCGCGATCCCCCCGAAAACCGCCCAGATCACGACGGAAAAAGACATGGATACCTCCAGCGTCGAGGGGCCCGCGATCCTCATATAGTGGGCGTAGAGACCGCCGGCGATTCCGGCGAAGAAACCGCTCAGGCAAAAGGCCATGAGCTTGTAGCGGGTCGTGTTGATCCCCGAGGCCTTCACGGCCAGCTCGTCTTCGCGGATCGCATGAAAAATAATCCCCGTATGGGAGTCGGTGATTTTCCACATGATGGTGCACAGGATGAGCATGGTCACGATGTAAATGTAGTAATTGCCGACGAGCGAGTTGGAAATGCGCTGCAGCCCCGAAATGCCCAGCTCGCCGCCGGTCAGCTCGGGCAGGGCAAAAACGATCCCCATGAGAATGATCGGAAAGGCCATCGTGGTCAGGGCCAGATAGGTGTGTTTCAGACGGAGGCAGGGTATCCCCACGAGAAGGCCTGTCAGAACCGCGGCCGCGGCGCCCAGGGGGATCGTTCCCCAGGGAGGAATCTGGAAATGAATGTGCAGCAACGCCGACGTGTAGGCCCCGACACCGAAGAACAGGGCGTGGCCGAAGTTCATCTGGCCGGTGAAGCCGGACAGCAGATCCCAGCTCGCGGCCAGGATGGCAAAGATACTGGTCAGAATGATCACACGGATCAGATAGGGGTTCTGGCTGATCAGCGGCATCCCGAGAAGAACCAGGAAGAAAAGCGCGACGGCAATGCGGCTCGGCAGGACCAGGACTTCTCCCCGAAGGACCGCATAGAACCTCTTCAGATACAAGCCGGCAGTGACCATGGTCACCTCTCTTCCTCAAAAGAGACACCGTACAGGCCTTCGGGTCGAAGCAGCAGGACCAGGATCATGATCGTCAGCGCGACGGACCCTTTCAGGAAGGCGCCCTTGGGGATCATGAACACCACAAGGGCTTCGGTGAATCCCAGGATGTAGGCCGCGAAAAAACTCCCCTTGATGCTGCCCAGTCCCCCCAGGACCACGACGGCCATCATCAGGATCAGGGGCTCCATCCACATGAAGGGGCTCAGGACGGTCAGCGGCGCAATCACCGCCCCGGTGAAACCGGCGAGCGCAACCGAGATGCCCATCGTCGTCATGGCCAGCCGGCTGTCGTTCATCCCCATCAGGTTGGCCACTTCCCGGTCCTCGGCCGTCGAGCGGATCGCCAGGCCCAGTTTGGTCTTCATCAACAGGATCCAAAGAAGCCCCAGGATCGCCAGGACGACGCCGAAGGTCAGAACCTGCTGGTAGAAGACCTTCACCCCCGCCACGATGAAATACCCTCCGATCAGCGCCGAGACGGTCCGATAGTCCCCGGTGTAGATCAGCATGATCGCTTCCTGAAAGATCATGGCCAGGGCGATCGTGGCGATCAGAACCGCGGCCTCGTGCTCGCGGATCGGGTCGATCAGGAACCTGTAGGCCAGCAGACCCAGAAGGGTGACCGCCACGACCGCGACCAGCATCCCCGCCACGGGATTGAGCCCAAATTTGCCGGTCAGGCTGAAGATGCAATAGGCGGCCACCATGTAAAAGGCGGTGTGGGCGATGTTGACGATGCGGGCCACGCCGAAGATCAGCGAAAAGCTGATTGCCAGCAGGGCCAGCATGCTGCCGGTGATCAGACCGGTAATGATGATGTTCATGGCACCTCTGAACCGTTCATTGATCCGCAGGTAAGGGAAGACCGCTCTTCCCCTCCCTCCCCTTGGACCGGGGAGGGAGGGGATACATCATGAACAGAAAGGCTCCGCTATTTTTTCATCCAGGGTGGAAGTTTAAGGGGAAGGATCCCTTTGTATGTCACCTCGGGGGCCCCGGGGGCCGCAACCCATTTGCTGGGCCAGACACCGACCAGTTTGCCGTCCTGCCACTGGACCCCCAGGCTCGTCAGGTATCCCGGCCCCCAAGTCAGATCGTGGGTGTGACGGCCCTGGGGATCCTTTCCATATTTGATCCGGCCGCTGGGAACGTTGTACTCGCGGGTCTCCATATGGGCCACAATCTGATCGGCATTGAGGCTCTTCACGGCTTCGATGGAAGGGACCAGGCCGTGGAGAATGGCGGAATAGGTGTCGGCCGTGTACGTGGGGACCTCGCCGAACCGTTTGATGTAGGTCTCCACAAAGGGCCTGGTCATCTCATTGACTTCGACGCCCCGGGCGTAGGTGTTCATGGTGAAGACATAATTCCCCATCCCCTTGGTCGCCTCCCAGAAGCCGTCTTTTTGCGCCTCCACGTTGATGCCCACCTGGGCGGCCGGGATTTTGAGCTCCCCGGCCTGCCGGGCAAAGGTGATCCCCACCGAGGCGGAGAAAATGGTAAAGATGAGATTGGCCCCGCTCTTCTGGATGGCCGAAAGCTCCGCCGTGACGTCAGTGGCCACGGCGGAAGGCCGCCAGACTCCCACCAGCTCAAAGCCCATCTTGGGGATCGTGGCTTCGGCCGCCTTGACCATCGCCTCCACCCAGGTCGCCTTCTCTCCCACGATGGCGCATTTGACGGGCACCTTCAGCTCGTTCTTGATCGTCGCTCCGGCCAGCGCCAGATGGGCAAAGCTGGTCGCGACCAGATAGCGCTCATTGAAGGGCGTGCCCCGGAACCAGTATTTGTAACGATTGTAATTCTCGGCGACCCGATCGCAGATGATCTTGGAGGCAGCTCCGCAGCCGATAAAGATTTTCTTGTAGTCCATGGCGATGTCCTGCATGGGCAGGACGGCCTCGGTCCGGAACCCGCCCACGACAAAATCCACCCTGTCCTGAGTCATCAATCGCTCCATGGCATTGGTGGCATCGGTCACGTTCAGGAATTCATTGGAGTCGGCCTTGACCAGCTCGATCTTCATTTTCTCCTTGCCTACCTGAACACCCCCCCTGGCGTTGATCTCGTCAGCCGCCATGGTGGCGCCGTTCCAATGCCCTTTGCCCTGGACAAAATTCATCGGGCCTATGACGCCGATCTTGATCGTCCGCCCCCATGCGGGTGCGGCAACCGCCATGACCAGACACAACACCGGCAGGACCACCTTGAAAAAACCTAGCTTTTTCATGACACTCCCCCTTTTTTTCGGTTACGTGAGACAAACCCGCAAAAAACGAAACAGTTGTCAGCGTGGTCAAAGGTGAATCCCGGTTCGGGATCCGATACAGGTACAGGCGGCAGAGCGATGTGAGAAGGCCCTTGGCCGCCCTCGATGAAGACAACGCCGCCGGACCGCGAAAGGGATGGTGCAGACCCGACGGGAGCTGCAGAATGTGGCGATGGATTGTAAGAGAGGACCGTCAGGGATGTCAAGAAAAAAATGGATCATCCCCTATTGAACAGGGCATCTATCCTTGATTTGACGGACCCTCCGCCGTCCTTTCCCCCGGGCCCGCCGCGGGCGTCCCGAAATACAAAATAATCACAGAAGTTGCTGCGCTCCTTGTCCATGACCCGTTCCGCCTGGGGTTCCCTGCACTGATTGTAGGCGCCCGCTTCCTGGAAGGAGCAATTCAGACAGCAGTGAAGGTCAGACCCACAAAAGAGGCAGGTTTCCCGCCTGCCGACCGGGGGTCGGATGTCCAGCCCCTTTGCGCATGCATGGCATCGCTTCATCGCTTCTTCTCAGTCGACTGCATTCCGTCAGGGCCGAGGAGGGCTCAGGGCATCCTGTAAAATTCCCTGACCGTGTCCCATGCCACCGATTGGAGGTGCTTCACCACGGCCGGATCCAACCCGGCGGTGTAGCCGTTTCCAACGGGCGTCTTTCTGAAAAGCGACGCATAGACCACGTTGGCGGCCAGGTACGTGCCCATGAGGCTCGGGTGCCGTTTATCCGGTACATAGAGATTCAGATCGGGGCGCAGCGCCACGGATTTGGCGAAAGCGAGCCCGGCCGGGATGACCATGGCGTTGTTGGCGTTGCCCACCTTCACGTAGGCGTCGGCAAGCTGTTCGGTCATCTCGGGTGCGTCGGCATAGGCCCAGGACATGAACAGAACGGGTTCGGCGCCATATTTGCGGACGGTGTGGCTGTGCTTCTTGGCAAACTCCACGAATACGCTCTTCAGGTCCGGATGGACGGGACACTGGCTGCAGTCCATCATGATGGCGATGTCGAACAGCTTGTCCAGCACGTTGAACCGCACCTTGTTATCGGCCACAAAGGAATACCGGCCGATGCCGTTGGGCTGGAAATAGGCCTCGACATTGTGCCAGTCCAGCCCGGCTCCGCTGATCGTCACCGATGTGCCGCGGAAGGGCTGTTTTTTGTCGGCCGCGCCGAGGATGTTGCGCACATGGCCGTGCAGGCTGTTGTTGTAATAGAAAAAGCTGTTGCCGATAAAGATGGCTGACTTGGGATTGGGGGGCGCGTCAAAAAGAAGGAATCCCTAACTGCCGTGAAACCCGTCCGGCGGATGAACCAGGCCGCACGGGGAAGCCATCCGGGTTGAATGATAAGCGGCACGCCGTCCGGTCTAACGCGGGGGAGTGCTGCCCTTTCCGGCGATTTTCGCCCAGGTGTCGCGCAGCGTCACGGTCCGGTTGAACACCCGGCCGTTGCCGGGAGAGCTGTCCGTGTCAACGCAGAAATAGCCGAGACGTTCGAACTGGTAGCGGATTTCCGGCGACGCCTCGGCCAGGCTCGGCTCCAGGCGGCAGCCCCTCAGGACTTCCAAGGACTTCGGGTTCAGGACCTGCATGAAATCATCACCGTTCCCCAGGGGATCGGCCACGCGGAAAAGACGGTCATAGAGTCGCACCTCAGCCGGCAGGGAATGGGCGGCCGATACCCAGTGAATGGTGGCATCGACCTTACGACCGTCGGGGGCGAAGCCGCTCCGCGTCTCCGGATCGTAGCTGCAGTGCACCCCGGTCACCTCGCCCGTATGACCATCCTTCTCGACGCCCGTGCACGTGATGAAGTACCCGTAACGGAGGCGGACTTCCCGCCCGGGCGAGAGCCGGAAAAACTTTTTCGGCGGGTTCTCCATGAAATCCTCCCGCTCGATATACAGGACCCGGGAGAAGGGGACTTTCCTGGATCCCATCTCGGGATGCTTGGGATGGCAGGGACAGTCGAGCTCCTCGATCAGGTCTTCCGGATAGTTGTCGATGACCACCCGGAGCGGCCGGAGGACGGCCATCACCCGCGGTGCCCGGTCATCCAGGTCCTCCCGGACACAGTTCTCCAGAAGCGCCATGTCGATGAGGCTGTCGTTCTTGGAGACGCCGATTCGCTCGCAGAAGCTGCGGATGGCCCCGGGTGTGTACCCTCTTCGGCGCATTCCCGACAGGGTAGGCATTTGCGGGTCATCCCATCCGTCAACAATCCCCTTATCCACCAGTTCGATCAGCCTGCGTTTGCTCAGGACCGTGTAGCTGAGGTTCAGGCGGGCAAACTCGATCTGCTGGGGTCGCGGATCGATTTGGAGCTCCTTGAGAAACCAGTCGTAGAGCGGCCGGTTGTTTTCGAACTCCAGCGTGCAGATCGAATGGGTGATCTTCTCGATGGAGTCCGACAGGCAATGGGCGAAGTCGTACATGGGATAGATGCACCACGCATCGCCCGTCCGGTAGTGGGTCGCCTTCTTGATCCGATACATGACCGGATCCCGCATGGTGACATTGGGGGAGCCCATGTCGATCTTGGCCCGCAGCACTCGGCTGCCTTCACCGAAGGCCCCCGCCCGCATCTGTTCGAACAGGGCGAGATTGTCTGCGGCGGAACGGTTGCGGTAGGGGCTCTCCTTGCCCGGCAGGGTCAGCGTGCCCCGGCTCTCGCGGATCTCGTCCGCGCTCAGATCGCAGACGTAGGCCTTCCCCGCCCGGATCAGCTCGAGGGCATAGCCGTAGAGCGCCTCATAGTAGTCGGAGGCGTAATAGAGACGATCCTGCCAGTCGAAGCCCAGCCATTTTACGTCACGGATGATCGACTCCACGTATTCCATGCTCTCCCCGCTGGGGTCCGTGTCGTCCAGGCGCAGATTGCAGGTTCCCCCGAACTGGTCGGCAATACCGAAATTGAGGCAGACCGACTTGGCGTGTCCGATATGGGGATAGCCGTTCGGCTCGGGGGGAAAGCGGGTCGCCACCCTGCCCCGATGCTTTCCGGTCTCCAGGTCGCGGTTGATGATCTCCCGGATAAAATCAGACGAAAATGATGTATTGCCCTCTCCCATGTCTCAGACTCCCCTTCTCGCCCGCCGGGCCGTTACCTGCCGGTCGGAATCCCGCCCCTGTGGCCCCCTGCCTGCCGGCCATTCTTTCCCGTCGCCACATCCCGGACGGCGCTTCGCACGTCCTTCGCTGCACTCGCCTGCAAAACCGTCAGACCCGGATTCCTCCCGGTCCTGCCCCCGAGGACCGTCCCTGGAGATCGGGCATCACCAGAATCCCCGTTCCATGCAATTGTCGATAAACTCCAGCGAGCGGCCCGATCCCTCCGTCAGACTGGCATACAGTTCCTTCCCCACGTCCGGGTAGAGAGGGGTTCGGGGCAGTGCTTCCAGGGGCACCCAGGCAATGTCAAGGGAGCGGGTGCTGTCGGGCCTGATTTTCGGGGTCCCCCTGATGTCGAGCGCCGAGAAAATGATGTGGAGGGTCTGGGGATGCCGCTTGGTGGCGGGCGCCTCGCCGATCAGGATGATCTCCCCCACCTCGAGCCGGACGCCGATCTCGTTCTGCCACTCGGCGACGATGGCCTCCTTCAGGGGAACATCCTTGTCCACGCCGCCTCCCGGCAGGGCAAAAACCTCCTTCCCTCCATAGACATACTTCATGCAGAGAATCTGCTGCTCCACCTCGAATACCGCCGACACGCGAACACGCATGGCACCTCCTTGATTGAACCGGGGACGAAACGGTCATCCTGCCGGGCGCCCTGCACAGGGCCCCACCCGGGAATATCTACTAAAAAAACGGTCTGATGTCCAGATCGACATGGGGAAGGGGTCGGGTAAAGAACAGAAGGCAAAGAACTTCTTGACAGAATTGATTTGACCATGGCATCGTACCTGGCTCCACCGAAAAGTGATCAATACACATCACGGACCCTGGTCGCTCGACAAGGGTCGAAAGGGAACGGTCATGACATTTACGGAAACACGGCTCACGCACGGATACGCCGACAAGATGATTACGATCGATCTGGGAAGCGGCAGGATCGCGACCCCTGCCCTCGATCCGGATCTGCGGGATTACTTTCAGGGGGGCCGCGCCCTGGGCCTGTATCTTCTGCACCGACGCATCACCGCGCAAACCTCCCCCCACGATCCGGAGAATCCGCTCATCTTTTCACCCGGTCCGCTCGCCGGCGTTCCTCAGTTCCCGGGAACGAGCAAGTGCATGGCCATTTCTCTTTCTCCCCTGACGGGGATTCCGGGGATATCGAATTTCGGAGGACGGTTCGGCGCCTATCTGAAATACGCGGGGTTCGACGCACTGGAGATCGCCGGGAGGTCCGAGACGGACGTCATGATCGTGATCGACGGTTTTCGACACGCGATCGACATCCTCCCCTCGCCCCGCATCGACGAGGTCTTCGACCTGGAGCAGACGATCGTCGACCGATTCGTGGGGGCCGGCCGCGACCGCAAGGAGATCGCCTTTCTGACGACCGGTATCGGCGCGGCCCGGACCACCTATGGCTGCATCAACAGCCACTACTTCGATCCGACGAAGCACACGGACGGAACGAAAGGGCTTTTCCGGACCAAACAGGCCGGGCGGACGGGGCTGGGGTCCGTGATGCGTGCCAAGCGGATCGGAGCCATCGTCGTCCTGGCCGAGTTCCCGCGCGGAGAAAACCCCTACGGCGCCTCCGACTGGGAAAAGGCGAAACTCGCGGGCGCGAAACTCGCCAAGGTGGTCCGCGAGGTCGATCCGCAGTCGCTCAAGATGTACCGCAGGGGAAGTGCCGGACTGATCGCCTTCATGAACAAGCAGGAGTACCAGTCGCTGCCCGTTCACAACTACCAGCTGGGGTCCGACCCGCGGGCGGAGTCGATCACGGGGAAATTCTACGCCGACCATCTGTTCGACCACCGGGGCATGGACGGCTGTTTCCCCGGCTGCAACCTGCGGTGCACCAAGGGCGGCTGGGTGACGCTGCAATACGGGGAACACCGCGGCCGCCGGGTATGGGTGGACGGGCCCGAGTATGAAACCGCCGCCGGCTTCGGCTCCAATATCGGCATCTGGAACGCCGAATTCATCATGGAAGCCAACTGGCACTGTGACAACCTCGGGATCGATACGATCACCTCGGCCGTCATGATCGCCTTTCTCATGGAGTGCTTCCAGCGGGGATACCTGACACGCGACGATACGGACGGCCTGGAGCTGACATGGGGAAACGAGGAGGCTGTCTTCGGTTTTCTGAACGGCATCGCCAGCGGGGAGACGGAATTTACCCGGGCGGCCGGTCGGGGGATGCTCCCGCTGGTCGATTGGATCGCCGGGCGATACATCCAGGGCAAAGGAAAGGGCACCCCGTCCCCCAAACCGGAACTGCTGCGCTTTGCCATGCAGACCAAGGGGCTTCCCTTCTCCCTTTACAGGACACACCGCTCACTGTCCATGCAGGGATCCTATGCCGCCGCAAGCGACATCGGGGCCCACCATGCGGCAGCCTGGCTGATCAAGGTGGACCTCCTGGGCGCCTTCCCCACGCTGCAGGACAAGGCGAGGGCCCTGATCACCTACCCCAGGGTCCGCCTGGGAAATGACAACCTCGGCCTGTGCAAGCTCCCCTGGGTGGACGTGTTCAACCCCGATTCCGAGCAGTCGACGGCCGGCGACAAATTCATCAATCCCGCCTCGCAGGAGATCTATGCGGATTTCTACAACGGGATGCTGGGAACGGATCTGACCTGGGAGCAGATCTTCGGGCAGACCGACAGAGACATCAACCTGCAGCGGGTCATGAACACGATGGTGTACGGACCCGAGACGGGATGTCAGGACTGGATACCCGAGAGGGCCATCGGCCCCATCGACGACGATCTGTACGAGGCCGAGCGCGGCTATCACGATGCGGAGATCGGCGGTCTCCCGGGTGTCTCTCCCGATGCGATCGCCGGCATGACCACCGGGGAGAAGCGGGAACGGCTCATGAACCTGCGCAGGGCTCAGCTCCGCGAACTGATCCAGGCCTATTACCGGCAGAGAGGCTGGACCCCGGAGGGCATCCCCACCCCCGACACGCTCAAGGGGATCGGCCTCTGGAAGTTTCTGACCGATGAGGCAAGGGACAGGATCGCGGCGCTGACGGCCGATGACCGGAAAAACGGTTGACATCGGCAGGGATCGCGGTTAAATTATACAGGTGAATCGCACTCATGCCGCGTGAATCGGTTCAGGAAGGAACAGGACGTTGCTGCGCTGTTCATGACCAAGAGGTATGTCCATGAAGATGCAAGAGGTGCGCATCATCGCAAGAAAGTGGGGTGTGGATATCAAGGTCGGCCGTTCGAAACAGGAGATCATCCGGGATATACAGATCAGGGAAGGCTACAGCCCCTGTTACCGCACCAGGACGGAGTGCGAATGTGATTGTCTGTGGAAACCGGACTGTCTGGTTGAAAAGAGATGACAACCGTATACACGTGGCAACGACCCTTGGTTCGTGACTGACAGCGCGTTTTTGTGCGGGCGGCACTCGGCGCTCCGGCTATGCGGCCCCTCGATGAATGTGGGATCCACCATGAGAACCGCGACCGTTGCCCTTTGTGCGATGGCGATTACCGGCTGCAATCTGCAATACCATATGCTCTATTATCCGAGCCCGCACCTGCCGTCCGAGGCCGAACTGGCCGCCAACCAGATCGCGTTCTGGCCTTCCGCTCCGGCGGCTTATAGAGGTTTTATCGGCACAGGCCAAACCGGGACCGCCAAAGGCACGGTGGTGGTCTTCCATGGAAATGCCGGGACGGCGTCCGACCGGGCCTATTACGTCAAACCGCTGGGTTCGCTGGGATATCGCGTCATTCTTGCCGAATATCCTGGATACGGGCGGCGGGAGGGGCCGCTGGGCGAACAGTCTTTCGTCCGCGATGCGCAGGCAACGATCCGCCTGGCCGCCGAAACCTACGCCGAGCCCCTTTTTCTTCTCGGAGAATCTCTGGGATGCGGCGTGGCGGCCGGAGCGGCGACGGATGCCTCCCTGAGGATCGGCGGCATTGTCCTGATCACTCCCTGGGATACGCTGGCCTCGGTGGCAAAATCCCTGTTTCCGTGGTTTCCGGTGGGGCTGCTGTTGAAGGACAAGTACGACAGCATTGCGAATCTCAGATCCTATGCGGGACCCGTTGCCGTGATAGGGGCGGAGCGTGACGAGATCCTTCCCATCAGGCACGCCCGCGCGCTCTACGAGTCGCTGGGCGCGAACAAGCGGATGTGGACCCTCAGGGGCGTAGGCCACAACGACTGGTCCATGACCGTTGACATCCCCAAATGGCGGGAATTTATGGATTTCGTGGGAGGAGGAAAAGAATCGACATCATGAACGAAGGTTTGCTTCTGCTGCTTGTCATCGCGGTCTGGTTTGTACTCAACCGCTTTATTTTGCCCCGGCTGGGCGTCCGAACGTGACTGTGCCCCGGCGGGGAGGATCCCCGTCATGACGGCGGCGCTCCGGCCGGCAAGAAAGACGCCTGACCGAGCGGCCAGCCAAGGCCTTTCAACAACCTGGAAATCATGCCCGCGACACGCCCATGTGGGTTTCACAGCCCCCGCCCGCGTGGTGCGGCACCTGCACAGACGGCTGTTCGAGCGCGAGCACGATATTCGTCCTGAGCGTAACCACATCACTAGGAAAAGGAACCGATTATGCCCCGACGCACCGACATCAAAAAGGTCCTGATCATTGGCTCCGGCCCCATCATCATCGGGCAGGCCTGCGAGTTCGATTACTCCGGCACCCAGGCCTGCAAGGCCCTGCGCGCCCTCGGCTACCAGATCGTGCTGGTCAACTCCAACCCGGCCACGATCATGACCGACCCGGGCATGGCGGACGCCACCTACATCGAGCCCCTGACGGTCCAGACCCTGACGGAGATCATCAAAGCGGAGAGGCCCGACGCGCTGCTGCCGAATCTGGGCGGCCAGACGGGCCTGAACCTCTCCTCGCAGCTGGCCAAGGCCGGTGTCCTGGCCCAATACGGCGTCCGCGTCATCGGTGTCGATCTGGATGCCATCGAAAAGGGCGAAGACCGGATCATCTTCAAGGAAACGATGAAGCGGCTGGGCATCGACATGCCCAAGAGCGCCCCCGCCTTCAGCGTCGAGGAGGCCGAGCGGGTCGCCGCGGACATCGGCTACCCCGTCGTCGTCCGGCCGGCCTACACGATGGGCGGGACGGGCGGCGGTTTCGTATACAACGTCGAGGAGCTCCGGGTGGTTGCCGGCAGGGGCCTCTCCGCCAGCTTCGTCGGCCAGATCCTCATCGAGGAGTCGGTCCTCGGCTGGGAGGAACTGGAGCTGGAGGTCGTCCGTGACGCCAAAAACCAGTTGATCACCGTCTGCTTCATCGAAAACGTGGACGCCATGGGGGTCCATACCGGCGACTCATACTGCGTCGCACCGATGTTGACGATCGATCCGAAGCTCCAGAAGAGACTGCAGGAGTATTCCTACCGCATCGTCGAGGCGATCGGGGTGATCGGCGGCACGAATATCCAGTTCGCCCATGATCCCCGGACCGGCCGGGTCGTCATCATCGAGATCAACCCCCGCACCTCGCGATCCTCGGCCCTCGCCTCCAAGGCGACCGGCTTTCCCATCGCGCTCGTGTCGGCCAAACTGGCCGGCGGTCTGACGCTCGACGAGATCCCCTACTGGCGCGACGGGACCCTGGAGAAATACACCCCCTCGGGCGACTACGTCGTCGTGAAGTTCTCCCGCTGGGCCTTCGAGAAATTCAGGGGAGCCGAGGACAAGCTCGGCACCCAGATGCGCGCCGTCGGCGAGGTGATGAGCATCGGGAAGACCTACAAGGAGGCCTTTCAAAAGGCGATCCGCTCCCTGGAAAACGGCCGCCACGGTCTGGGCTTCGCCAAGGACTACCATCAGCGCCCCCTGCCCGAACTGATGGCCATGCTCAACGAACCCTCGAGCGAGCGGCAGTGGATCATGTACGAAGCGCTCCGCAAAGGCGCGACGGTGGAGGAACTCTACGCCAAGACCTACATCAAGCCCTGGTTTATCGAGCAGATGAAGGAGCTGGTGGAGCTGGAAGAGCGGATCCTGACCTACAAGGGGAAGGAGCTGCCCGATGAACTGCTGCTCCAGGCCAAGAAGGACGGTTTCGCCGACAGGTACCTCGGCCGTCTGACCGGGGTCCCCGAAGAGAAGATCCGGGAACAGCGCAAGCGGATCGGCTGCGTCGAGGCCTGGGACGCCCTGCCGGTCAGCGGCGTGGAGAACGCCGCCTATTACTATTCCACCTACAACCGGACCGACAGGGTGCCCTCCAGCTCCCGGAGGAAGGTGATGGTCCTGGGCGGCGGCCCGAACCGGATCGGCCAGGGGATCGAATTCGACTACTGCTGCGTCCATGCGGCCTTTGCCCTGCGTAAAGCGGGTTTCGAAACGATCATGGTCAATTGCAACCCGGAAACCGTCTCCACCGATTACGACACCTCCGACAAGCTCTACTTCGAACCGCTGACCGTGGAGGATGTCCTGGCGATCTACGAGAAGGAGAAGCCGGAAGGCGTCGTCGTTCAGTTCGGCGGCCAGACGCCGCTGAACATCGCGGGGGAGCTCGCCGCCGCGGGGGTCAAAATCCTCGGGACTTCCCCCGACACCATCGATCTTGCCGAAGACCGGGACCGCTTCCGGCTGATGATGGAAAAGATGGGCATCGCCATGCCCGAGTCCGGCATGGCCGCCACGTTCGAGGAGGCCCGCCTGATCGCGGCGCGCATCGGCTACCCCGTCATGGTCCGGCCGTCCTTCGTCCTGGGCGGACGGGGCATGGAGGTTGTGCACGACGACGAGAGCCTCAGGCAATACGTGACCGCCGCCGTGGACCTGGCGCCCGAGCGGCCCATCCTCATCGACCGCTTCCTGGCCAACGCCATCGAGGCCGAGGCCGACGCCCTGGCCGATGGCGCCGACGCCTTTGTTCCGGCCGTCATGGAGCACATCGAGCTGGCCGGCATCCACTCGGGCGACTCGGCCTGCGCCATTCCGCCGGTCACCCTTGACGCGCGCCACGTGAAGACCATCGAGGAATACACCCTGCGCATCAGCCGCGAACTGAAGGTTTGCGGCGTCATGAACATCCAGTACGCCGTACATCAGGACCAGGTTTACGTGCTCGAGGCCAATCCCCGCGCCTCGCGGACGGTACCGCTGGTGTCGAAGGTATGCAACGTGGCGATGGCCGACATCGCCACGCGGCTCATGCTGGGGGCGAAGCTCGCCGACATGACTCTCCGGCGCAAAACCCCTCCGCACGTGGGGGTGAAGGAGGTCGTTCTGCCCTTCAACATGTTCCCGGAGGTGGATCCCGTGCTCGGACCGGAAATGCGCTCGACCGGCGAGGTGCTGGGCATGGCCCCGACCTTCGGCCTGGCATACTACAAGTCCCAGGAAGCGGCGCTCTCGCCGCTGCCCCTCAAGGGTACCGTCTTCATCTCCGTGACCGACGCCGACAAGCCCCTCGCCCTCGAATCGGCGCGCAGGTTCCAGGAGCTCGGCTTCCGGATCAAGGCCACGGCCGGCACCTGCGCCTTCCTCCGGCAGAACGGCGTCAAGGCCGAATTGAGCTATAAAGTGCATGAGCCCCAGCGGCCGAACATCGTCGATGAGATCAAGAGCAAGGAGATCCACCTGATCATCAATACGCCGATCGGCAAGGCGAGCGCCACGGACGACGCCTATATCCGCCAGGCGGCCATCAAGTACCGGATCCCCTACGTCACAACGACCGCGGCCGCCCGCGCCTCCGTCACGGGGATCGCCGAGTACCGATCGGGCGAAGCGGCGGTCAAATCGCTCCAGAAGTACCATCTGGACATGGAGGGGTGACGGCTGCGCAGTGAGCAATCGCAGTAAGCAGGACAGGGTTCCGGAAACCTTGGTCCGCCTCAAAGGCGGCGGTACGGCATCAACGATGCGCGCCGAAGAAAACCGGCGAAAATGGGAGGAGGACGCGCCTCCGGGTTCCCGGGAACAGATCGCCCAGGCGGCGGAGCTGCTCCGCGCCGGCGGCGTGGTCGCCTTCCCGACGGAAACCGTCTACGGACTGGGCGCCGACGCATCCAACGAAGCGGCCCTGCGGCGGATCTTTTCCATCAAGGGGCGGCCGGCCGATCATCCGCTGATCGTTCATCTGCCCGATGCCCGTCACATGTCGTACTGGGCCCGCGACATCCCGGAGGCGGCGTTCGGCCTGGCGGAGCGCTTCTGGCCGGGCCCGCTGACCCTGATCCTCCGTCGGCAGCCCCGGGTCTCCCCGCTGGTGACGGGCGGCCAGGACACGATCGGCCTGCGGATCCCGTCGCATCCCCTGGCCCTTGCCCTGCTCGGCGCCTTCGGCGGCGGTGTGGCCGCGCCGTCGGCGAACCGTTTCGGCCGCGTCAGCCCGACCTGCGCCGAACATGTCCGCCGGGAGCTGGGCGAAGGACCGGCCCTGATTCTCGAAGG